>JAYSXN010000027.1:0-7434 GCA_043717405.1 Gammaproteobacteria bacterium | reverse complement strand
CGAGCAGGGCAAGATCACACCTGTGTTCGTGCGTTTTTCAACCGTCGCCGGTGAGCGTGGCTCGAAGGACACCGCGCGCGATGTGCGCGGTTTCGCGGTGAAGTTCTATACCGACGAGGGCAACTGGGACCTCGTGGGCAACAACATGCCCGTGTTCTTCATCCAGGACGCGATGAAGTTTCCCGACCTGGTGCACGCGGTCAAGCCCGAGCCGCACCATGGCATGCCGCAGGCAGCCTCCGCGCATGACACCTTCTGGGATTTCGTGTCGCTGATGCCCGAGTCCACGCACACGCTCATGTGGGTCATGAGCGACCGCGCGATCCCGCGCAGTTATCGGATGATGCAGGGCTTTGGCGTGCATAGCTTCCGCCTGGTCAACGTGCAGGGGCAGTCGGTATTCTGCAAGTTCCACTGGTCGCCGCGCCTGGGCACGCATTCGCTGGTATGGGATGAAGCGGTGAAGATTTCCGGCGCTGACCCCGACTACCATCGTCGCGACCTCTGGGAAGCCATCGAGGCTGGCGAGTTTCCGGAGTGGGAACTCGGCCTGCAGATTTTCAACGAGGCCCAGGCGGACAAATTCTCGTTCGACATACTGGACGCGACCAAGCTGGTGCCCGAGGAACTGGCGCCGGTTATCCCCGTGGGGCGCATGGTGTTGAACCGCAACCCGGATAATTTTTTCGCCGAAACCGAACAGGTTGCCTTCTGCACCGCGCACATCATCCCCGGCTTGGACTTCAGCAATGATCCGTTGCTGGCGGGCCGAATCCATTCCTATGTCGATACGCAGATCACCCGGCTCGGTGGACCGAACTTCCACGAAATCCCGATCAATTCGCCGGTCGCGCCGGTGCACAATAACCAGCGCGACGGACTCCACCGGCAAGCGATCCATCGCGGGCGCGTTGCCTACGAGCCCAACTCCCTCGCCGGTGGCTGCCCCTACCAGGCCGGCACTGCCGGTTTCGTTTCCTTCCCCGCGCCGGTGCAGGAAGACAAGGTGCGCGGCAATCCGCAGAAGTTCGCCGACCACTACACGCAGGCGCGGCTGTTCTTCGAGAGCCAGACGGAAGTTGAAAAAGCGCATATCGCCGCGGCATTCCGCTTCGAGCTGAGCAAGGTCACGGTGCCGGCAATCCGTGAGCGCATGCTGTCGTCGCTGGTGAATGCATCGCGCGAACTGGCCATGAAAGTGGCGCGAGGACTGGGTATGGACTTGCCGGAACCCATGCCCATGGCCTTGAAGTCAGCGCCGCAGGCGGAAGTGGAACGCTCGCCGCCGCTGTCACTGATGGCGCGACCCGGCGACGGCGGTGTCCGGACGCGCAAGGTTGCGTTGCTCATCGCGAACGGGGTAGATGGTGATTCGATCGCGCAGATACGCAAGCGCCTGCTTGCAGAAGGCGCGGTGCCGCGCCTGCTCAGTACGCGCGTAGGTCCCGTGCAAACCGCGGACGGCAAAACATTGCAAGCGGACGCTTCGCTGGAAAACGAACCTTTGTTCCTGTTTGACGGCGTGGTCTGTTGCGACGGCGAGGCGGCGATTCCTGGGCTGGCCGCTGACGGCCACACCGCCGAGGGTCTGCGCGACCAGTACCGTCACTGCAAGACGATTCTTGCGCTGGGTGCGGGCGAGTCCCTGCTCACGCAGGCCGGGATTTCGCCAACATTGCCGGATGGGTCACCCGATCCGGGCGTGCTGGTTGCCGCAGCCGAACAGACCGGGCAGGCGATTGATGATTTTATCGCGGCTCTGTCCCTGCACCGTCACTTCCAGCGCGAAACGGACCCGCCTCGCCTGTAGGCAGCGTCTCGATCAGCCGCGGTCCATTCCTGCGTGGGTTGCTGACCGCGCGGCTGACGGCGTGCCAGGCAAGTGCCGGCGGTTCGAGGCCGTCGGCAATGCCGATGGCGTCGACGGCGCTGCCGTGCAACCAGTCGCGCAATACTGATGCCGGCAGCATTAGCGGTGTGCGCTCGTGCAGCTCGCGCATCAGATCGATGGCGGCGCGCGTGATGATGGTGAAGGTCTGCAGCCACTCGACAGCGCCCGGTGCCTTCCAGTTTTCCCAAAGGCCGGCAAACATGAGCACAGGCGAGGCCGGGTCGTGAATCCAGTACGGCTGCTTGATGCCGTGTTCGGCGCGCCATTCGTAATAACCGCTGGCCGGCACCAGGCAGCGCCGGGTCTTGAATGCACTGCGGAACGCCGGCTTGGTTGCGACCGTTTCAAGCCGGGCATTGATCATGGAGGCACCGATGCGTGCATCCTTTGCCCACGGCGGCAGCAGGCCCCAGCGCATCTGCTGCGCGGCGCCGCCGCCATCACGCGCGGCGAGCACCCAGCCAAGATCGGTCGGGGCAACGTTATAGGACGGCTCCGGTTCCACATCGGGCACGATCAGGTCGAGACCTTGCGAAAATGCGTGCACCTGTTGCCAGGTCATGTCTCGGGAAAATCGGCCGCACATCGCTATAGCTCGACGCGCCAGCCCAGGGCCAACGCGTGTTCGCTGAGGAAATCATGGGCGAAACGCCGGCGCCACTGGATGAAACCGGACTGCCCGCCAGTCAAGGTCAGCACGGCGCCGATGCCTACTTCACCCCAGGCGCGATCAGGATCCTCGGTATCGAAGCGGATGGGAGTCTGCGTGGGATCCTGCAGCAGCCTTACGGCGACGGCGCGGCGCGGGTTGCCCATCTCCTGCCGCCAGCCCAGTTGCGCCATTGGTTGCAGGACGCCGTGCGCGAACGACATGGTTCGGCCGAAGTGCACATCGAGCCGACTGCGCCGCGTTTCCACCAGGCGCCCCGGTACCGAAAGCGCCAGGCCGGCGCCACCGGTCTCGCTATAGGCTTCGATGCGCGTGCTGCTGATGTCCAGGCCAAGCCCACCGCCGAGGTCGAAGCCGTGGCTTGCCCACTGTCCGTCCAACGACACACCCGATGATCTGCGCCAGGCCTGCGGGTCCGCCTTGGCCCTGGCCTGGATAACGACCGGGCCGTCGGTCGTGGCGAGCGAATAGCCGATGTCGCGTTGCAGATCGTAGCGTCCACTACCGCGGCCGAGGTACGCGCTTGCGCTCCAGTGCGAGCCCAGCGAACGGCTGCCGTGCAACAGGCCATTATTGAAACGGGTAGACGCGGTGCTGCCGGAGTTGCGGTAGTCCAGCGCTTCGCCGACGCGGTTGAGTGCGAATCCAACTTGCCAGTTGGCACCTACCTGTCGGTCTCCGCCAGCGGTGAATGCGTTGCTGCCGGACTGGAAGGCTGCCTCGTTTGGACTGGACCGTCGCGTCAGCCAGCCATGATCGGTAGAAACAAACAGGGACCAGCGTGGCGCCAGCCACCTGAGCGAACCCGTCGATGGCGTGTCCCTGGTGGCGACGCGAGCTTGGCCCGGGATCTCCTCCAGGCGTTGGCCACTCGCCGCCGTTAGCGCCGCCGAACCCCCTGCGGCATCGATCTCCGCGCAGCGTTCGCCAAGATCGTTCTGGTCGTGCGGGATTACCGAGCAGATGCTCGTGAGCGCCGTCGCCAATGACTGGGTGGGCGTTTGCGCGAAGGCCGGCGCGACCGCTAGCCAGCCCACACCCACCAGCAGGATGATGTACCGCTCGTGCTTGCCCATGGCTACTGCGCTCCGGCACCGAAGCCGCCACTCTAGCCGCATTCGCATACGAGGGAACGGTCGGCCGGCCTGGCCCTATTTCACCATTTCAAAGACAGTCGAGCGCCGCTGCGGATCGGCTTCACGCAGGGACACTGCCACCTGCGTGCCCAGAGCCGAGGCCGGCACGCTGTTCACCCGCGCCTCGATGGCCAGGTCGCGCAGCATTACGATCCCGTGTTGCAGCGACTCCGCGGCGAGACCACGCGAAGGTGCGCCGGTGCCGGATATTTCGATGATGGAGCCGGCAAAGGATTCACCCACGCGAGGCTGAAGCATCAGCGCTTCAACCAGGTCGATGATGGCCGCCTCGTATTTGTGCGCGCGGCGGTCGGACAACTGCATGGTTGCCGGCAGTCTGGGCAAGGCGCTCAGCACCCACTCGGGGATGGGTTGGCCGGCACACAGCGCCACGCAGATTTCGCCCGCGTAGCGGTCGACAAGCCGACGCAATGGCGCGGTGACGTGGGCATAGCACGCCGCCAACGCCGAGTGCATCGGCTGCGCTGGCAGCTCACCGTTGAATGCGGCGTAACCGGCACCACGCAGCACCGTCGTGCTCGATGTCATCATCGCAACATGACGCGGCTGCGCAGGATCAAGCGCGCGGATGAAACCAGCGTAGGAAAGATCAGCCGGCCATGCGATATCCAGCGCCCGGGCGGTCAGGCGCAGGCGAGCGATGGCTTGCGGCTCCGGCGGCGGCAGTGTTCGCAGCAGCCCTACCTTGCCGGCGACCATCAGCTGCGCCGCAGCCACGCCGGTCAGCAGGGAGATCTGCGCGTTCCATTCCTCGACCGGCAGGTTGATGCGATAGGCCAGCTGCCAGGTGCCATCGACTTTGCGCATCTCCTGTTCCGGCAGCCCCAGGCTCACGCCGCCGCGCGCCTGCTCCAGCTGTTTGCGCGCGAGGCCGATGTCGCGCAACACGTCCCACATCGGTTCGGCAAGACCGGCATCGATCCGGGCCTGCACGCTTGCGTAATCCAGCCTCTGGCGACTGCGTACCTGCGCGCGACGGACATCGACGGTCTTGATATTGCCGAGTGCATCGAGATCGATCGTCCACAACAGCGCCGGTCGCACCTGTCCCGGCAGGAGCGATGCCGCGCCTGCACAAAGTACCCTCGGGTGCAGCGTAAGGCTGGAATCTGCGCCGTACAGAGTCTGCCCGCGCAGGTGCGCCTCGACATCGACTGGGTCGCCAGGACTTACGAACGCAGCAACATCGGCGATGGCGTAATGAACGCGGAAACCGCTGGCCGTGCGCAGCAGGCACATCGCCTGGTCCAGGTCCATCGAGCCCGGCGGATCGATGGTGATGAATTCAAGATCGGTGCGGTCCAGCTCGGGTAAGCGCGGATGGGCGGCAGCGTAGGCCGCGGCGGCCTCGACTTCTGCGGAAAAACCGGTGCGCAGCGCGAGCAGTTGCTGGATGTCAGCCAGCCCGCTTTCGAAGGCGCCTTCCCGGGGCGTTACATGCAAGCGGCGTGTCGACACTGCGTTTCCCCCGTCGGGCGGATAAAAAAAAGCCCCTGCTCATCGCAGGGGCATTCTTGACGCGCTTGGCTACACTTGGCAACCAGCCATCAAAGTGGCTTGCGCCCGCTGATCACACGCAGCAGCACCACGATTATGGCGATGACCAGCAGGATGTGAATCAATCCACCGCCGACGGACGTCAGCAGGCCGAGCAGCCACAGGATTACCAGCACGATCGCAATCGTATAAAGCATTATCGTTCCCCTTGGATAAATGGAGCCGGACTTGAGCTCGCGTGAAGCATACGCAGTGCGAATGAATGCCATGCGAACATGCAACTGGGCCCGTGGGACGAGGGCAAGAATTCGGGGGTTTTGTCGGCCCGTTTTCTATCGGGTTCGTACTGGTGCCGACACCCGGGATCACAAACAGAGAGAAATAGGCTGATATACAGCCACAAAGCCGAAATCAAGTTCGGATTATGCCCCCTTTTGTGCCCCCATTTTAAGTGCCGCTCGCCAGACGGGCCACGACAGGGAATTCGCCAACGGATGGGAGGAGCCGCCGCTGAGCAACTCACGCCTTCTTAGCTGGCTGCGGTTTATTGCAAGCGATCTGGGAGGCGGCGTCACCTATAGAATCTGGCACCACGTTGTCGGGTTGCGCTTGGGAATAGGTTTTCCAACTACCAACCAGGTCTCCAGTGCCAAAGTAATCGGAATAGAAGACCTGATCCCTAATCAGTTCGGTTCTACCGTCGCAATCGAATGTCTCAAACTGCTTCATGCTTAGGAATGACTTTCCGCCCCGCGTTTGCTTTGCTTGGTAGTAGGTGTACAGGAGCCACGCCTCTACGTTGCTGCCCTTTCGACGCAAATTTTTGTGCATCGAAACGACGAAATCAGGCTGTCGAAGAATGATTTCCCAATTAGAAGTCCCGCCAGACATAGCGACGGGCTTGCATTCCACTCCTTGGATGGGCTTCGAGGAGTAGTTCGGAGTTCCATCCGGCGCGACGCATCGAAAAACAATGCCGGCCTGCGAATTACAGCAGGCCAAGAACGCGATCAGTGAAATTGCTAGCCGACCCTTTGCCTTCATGCTCACACTCTGAAGTAGTTACTGTTTTGCCGCGAACCCCGGAAACTCCCGCTTCATCATTCCTGCGAGTGCCGCGGACGAAGGTGCCGAACCAGCGTCGGGCTTCCTCGCTCCAGCAATAGAGGACTGCAGTTCCATGGGACCGAGCCACCCGGCTCCGAATGCTTTACGGTTCTTGGCGAAGTCGACCATCAATTCGGCACCCTTCGGGACAACGTAAGTGTCCCGCCTTTCGCAAGGCAGGGTCGGCTCGATGGAAAGCGAACGAGGCGATCCTTCACGGAAGGCTGGTGGCCGCTTTTTCAATTAGGGTGAAGCCGCCTAAAGTCGCTTTCGGGGTAATCGTGCATAGCGCCACATTGGGGGGAGCAACACCCCAGATGCCGCTGGTATCAGCCAGATCAAATACCAGGTACCCGCGTTCGCCCGCCGCTGAGTTGGCAGGATTGAGCGTCATCGAGTAAACGGGGCCAGAGACCATGGAGGAATTGCTGACCCAGACCGTGCAGGCCGCGCGGCCGGGAATAGCTCCAGCCTGGAAGAAGGCGTTGAGTTGGGCACTTTCGCCGGGCGTCGTAGTGTATGAAACCTGAGCGTCTGAAGTGACCGAGCAGAGCACTGACTCATTGGTCGTGCCGGGATTGGTGATTCCCTTTTGGTTGTAAGTCAGTTCACTGAGGGTTGTATTTGGTCCATAAGGCAGGCAGGTAACCGCATTTATCGCCTTGTAGTCGATGGCCTGTGCTGGCGAGACAGCCAGCGTGCTGCTGAGGGCGATCATTGACGCAGTTGCGATTCGGCAATAAGCATTCATTGGGATTCTCTCCTGGGTGGGTGGCACGGACGCGGCCCTAGTCAGGCGCGGCTTGTCCTCATCCTACCCCGCACTCGCATTCCGATTGGGTTGCTGCGGGCTCCACCGGCGTTCCAGTAGGTGAGAAGGGGGTTGAGCTACTGAAACGCGGCTCAATTAGATTTCAAACTGGCAAGCGAATGGCGCACCCGATGGACCCATGCCTAAACTAGGGGACGCCAGATTGAGCGCCAGGCGGATGGGTTGCGGCAGGCGCTGGTCAGGCTGTATTCCTGCCACAACAACTGCAGCGTCACGGCCTTGCGGCGCAGCTCGCGGTGCACCCACGGCAAGTCGATGGCGGCGCGCTCGCCGCGCACCG
>JAYSXN010000260.1:0-4743 GCA_043717405.1 Gammaproteobacteria bacterium | reverse complement strand
ACCTGGCCACCAACGCCGGGCAGGAAATACTGGCCAAGGGCGGCAACGCCTTTGATGCCGCGGTTGCGGTTTCGGCAGCCTTGTCGGTGGTGGAGCCGGTGAGTTCCGGGCTTGGGGGCGGTGGCTTCTTCCTGCTGCACGACGGCAAATCCGGCCGCGACGTTTTTGTCGATGCGCGCGAAACCGCGCCGGCTTCAGCGCGGCCGGCGCTGTACCTGGATGCCGCCGGCCAACTGGACACGGACAAGGCCGAAAACGGTCCGATGTCCGCTGGTATTCCGGGGTTGCCTGCGGGGCTGGTGTTTGTCGCGGGAAAATACGGGCGGCTGCCACTTTCGGTGTCGCTGGCGCCGGCAATCCGGCTTGCGCGCAACGGCTTCGAACTATACCCGCGCCTCATCGACTCCTACACCGAGCGCCACGAGGTGATGGAACGCTACGCGGGAACGCGCAAGGTATTTTTAGCCGACGGTGATCCGCCCAAGGCTGGTGAGTTCCTCAAGCAGCCTGACCTTGCGCATACGCTTGAACTTATCGCCCGGCACGGTCGCGACGGCTTCTACCGCGGCCCGGTGGCGGCGCAGATGATCGCGCAGGTCAAGCAATACGGTGGCAACTGGTCGGCTGCCGACCTCGGCAACTACCTCGCCAAGGAACGCACGCCCATCCGCATTCGCTACCGCGACTGGGACATCGTCACCGCGCCGCCGCCGTCCTCGGGCGGCGTCGTGCTGGCCGAGATCCTGCAGATCCTCGAAGGCTGGGACCTGGCCAAGCTCGACGACGCGCATCGCATGCACATCATCGTCGAAGCGATGCGCCGCGCGTATCGCGACCGCGGGCTGTACCTGGGCGACCCGGACTTCGTGCAGATGCCGATCGCGCGGCTGACCAGTGACGACTACGCCGCCGGGCTGCGCGCTGCCATCCTGCCTGACAGGGCCACGCCCAGCGCTGACCTGCCTTCGGGTAAGTCGCCGCTGGAAGGCGACAACACCACGCATTTTTCCATCATCGACGGCGACGGCAACATGGCCTCGGTGACCCAGACGGTCAACCTGACCTACGGCTCGGGAATGCTGATCGACGGCGCCGGTTTCCTGCTCAATGACGAGATGGACGACTTCGCATTGCGCCCGGCCACACCCAATGCCTTCGGCGTCATCGGTTACGACGCCAACGCGGTTGCGCCCGGTCGACGCATGCTCAGCTCGATGTCGCCCAGTTTCATGATCGGCAAAGACAAGGTCGCGGTGCTCGGCGCCAAGGGCGGCAGCCGCATCATCACCATGGTGCTGCTGGCGATGCTGGGTATCGAGCAGGGCATGGATCCGGCGCAAGTCGCGGCAATGCCGCGCTTCCATCACCAATACCTGCCCGACAAGATATTCATGGAGCCCGGCGCGGCGCCACCGGCAACCGTCGCGGCCTTGCAGGCCATGGGTTACACCATTGCGCAGGATGCGCAGCCATGGACCTATTACCTGCACGCCGTCGACTGGAATTTGCGCAGCAATGTGTTGCGTGGTGGAGCAGATCCGCGCAACCCGCCGGGCTCGGCGACGGTTGTGCTGCGCAAGGCGGGAGCGGCGAAATGAAACTTTGGTCGGTGCTCGGCAACTCGCAGATGCTCGATGGTGGCGCGATGTTCGGCAACGTGCCGCGACCGATGTGGGAAAAATGGATCGGGCCCGATGCCGGCAATCGCATACCGCTGGCCTGCCGCGCATTGCTGGCTGAAGGCGTCAACGGCAAGCGGGTGTTGTTCGAGACCGGCATTGGTGCATTCTTCGAGCCGAAAATGCGTGAACGCTATGGCGTGGTTGAACCCGATCACGAGTTGCTGGAAAACCTGCGTGGCGTCGGCTTCGGCCACGAAGACATCGACGTCGTGGTGCTCTCGCACCTGCACTTCGACCATGCCGGCGGGCTGTTGTCGGCATGGCGCGAGGGCGAAGCGGCGCAACTGCTGTTTCCGAATGCCATTTTCGTCGTCAGCGAAGGCTGCTGGCAGCGTGCGCAGGCACCACACGCACGCGATCGCGCCAGCTTCGTGCCGGAACTGGTTCCACTCTTGCAGGCCAGCAATCGCCTTGAAATTGTCGATGGCGACCGATGCGCTGTCCTCGGCGATGCAGTGCGCTTCCACTACAGCGACGGGCACACGCCAGGCCTCATGCTTGCCGAATTGCTGGGTCCCGGCGGCCACGGGGGCGTGGTCTTTTGCGCGGACCTGATTCCGGGGCGGCCATGGGTGCACTTGCCGGTGACCATGGGCTACGACCGTTTTCCCGAATTGCTGATCGATGAAAAGAATGAATTCCTGGCCGACAAGCTGGCGCGCGACGTGCGCCTTTTTTTTACGCACGACACCGGCTGCGCGATGGCACGGGTGACGCGCGATGAGCGCGGCCGCTATGGCACGGTCGAGGAATCGCCCGCGCTGGATGGGATCGCCTTGCCGGCGTGAATTCTCAGGACGGCAGCGCGGGGCTGCCGCTCAACTATCTCGGGGAATGCGATAGATGATTACGTTGCTGTATGCCGGACTGTGCACGTTGCTGGTGGTCTTGCTTGCGGGGCGCGTCGTCCAGTGGCGCTTTCGCCACAAGATCGGCATCGGCGACGGCGGCGACCGCGAATTGCTCAAGCGGGTGCGCGTGCACGCCAACGCAGTGGAGAACATGCCGCTCGCTGGCCATGGCCGGGTTCGGGATCGTCGGTTACTTCCTGCATTTCAGCGTCGCCGCGCCTGGCTGCGGCTAATCGCCAAGGCTGACTTCATCGGCGCCCAGCAGCCGCTCCAGTTCGACCAGTAACATGCGCAGCAGCGGGGCGAGCTGCGGGGAATACAGTCGCGAGCGGTCGATGTTCTCGATGCGGCCGAACAGGCTCTGGCGGATTTGCTCCTCGCTGCGCGCGTGCTGCAGCAGATCTGACAGCAGGTGCGCGAACTCGCTGGGCGTTGGCGCCGCTTCGAGCGCCATGCAGACGCGGGCGAGCGCAGCGAACAAACCCTGTGCTTCCGGACCCAACTGGTAATCGGCGGGGCGGAAATCAAGGAACGCGCGTTGCGCGTCGGTCCAAACGCGGTAGCTGCACTTGGCCAGCGAGTGGTAGATCGGTTGTTCGGAAATAACCACCAGCAACAATTGCCGCGCGTTGGCGCTGGCGGAACCGGCAGGGCTGGTCCACTCGCGTTTCATCACGAAGTTGTACAGGCGCGCCTGGTCGGCGAAATGCGCAGCCTGCAATTGATCGAGGATGAGCAACGTTGCCGCCGCCTCGGAATAGGCACAGGCCTCGGCCATGACGCGTTCAAATCCTGACGGCGCCAGCTCGGGCACGCCCAGGCTGCCATCGTCGAGCGCTACCGGAACGGCTTGCGCAGGTGCCTCGCCGGCGCTGAAGTCGTGGTACAGCACATGCGCATAATCCAGCGCCTTGCCGAGTGCTTGGGCGAAAGCAGTCTTGCGCCGGCCCGCGTTGCCATCGACATGCAGCACGCGCAGGTACGCCTGCTCCTGTCCGAACAGGCAGCGCAGCGCGTGGTCGTAGTCGTCGTTGGATTCAAAGCCGAACTCGGCCAGTCGCGTGCGCAGGGTCATTGCGGCAGTGTAGCTTCAGCAGCGCAATGCAATGCGGCGGTCAAGCGGCCGGTTGCGTCGGCGGACGGCGCATCTGCAAGGCCATCAGCGCGGTCAGAGCGGCCAGTGCCGCGCCTACCAGGAAGGTGGCCTGCGCCCCGTGCCAAGTCCACAGCGCCCCCGCGATCACGCTCGCCAGCAGCAGCATGATTCCGCGCGCCAGGTTGACCAGCCCGAAGGCGGTGCCGCGCAGTTGGGCGGGCGCGTAGTCGGCGGTCAATGCCGAAATCAGCCCCTCGGTCAGGCCCATGTGCACGCCCCACAAGGCTATGCCGATCATGAGTATCGGCAGCGATGCGGCTAGTGCCAGCACCAGGTCGGCAACGAGCATCACCACGCATCCAAGCGCCAGCAATGAGTGCCGTGGCATGCGATCGGACAGTTTGCCGGCCGGATAGGCGGTAAGCATGTAAGTCGCGCTCATCACCACCAGCGCCAGTGGGACCCAGGCAGTGGCCAAGCCAGCCTGGTTGGCGCGCAGCACCAGGAACGCTTCTGAAAAGCGCATCAGCGTGAACATCAGCACCAGCGCGACCAGTTGCCAGAAGCGCGCGGGGTAGTCCGCGATCCGGAAACCGGCGAAGGGATTGGCCGAGCGCGGTTGCCGTTGCACGCTGTCCGGTTCGGTAACGCCGAAGAACAGGATCAGCACCGTCAACAAGGCCGGGATGCAGGCAACCCAGAGCACCCACCGGATCGGGAATGCGAGGCCGGCCATCAGCCCGATGGCGATCAATGGCCCGGCGAAGCCGCCTACGGTGTCCAGCGATTGCCGCAAGCCATAAGCGGCGCCACGCTGCTCGGGCAGCGTGACGTCGGCGACGAGCGCGTCGCGCGGCGCCCCGCGGATACCCTTGCCGATGCGATCGATGAAGCGCGCCACGAATACGGTGAACGCCGAGCCGGCGAGCGGAAACAGCGGCTTGCTCAATGCAGCCATGCCGTAGCCGAGCAGGATGAGTGGCTTGCGTTTTGCCCAGCGGTCCGAGAGCACACCGGAAAAAATCTTCGCTATGGACGCTGTGCTTTCCGCAACACCTTCGATCAGGCCGAGCATGAACGCGCTGACGCCCAATGAGCCGACCAGGAACACCGG
>JAYSXN010000259.1:0-1540 GCA_043717405.1 Gammaproteobacteria bacterium | reverse complement strand
CTCCGATTCCAGCAGCCGCAGCTTCGGATTGACGCTCCGCCAGAGCGTCTATGACCGCAGCAACTACACGCGCCTGGGCGCCAGCCGCTCGCGTACGCGGCAAGCCGACGCCGAACTCGACTCCGCCGCGGACGCCCTGATCGTTCGTGTTGCCGATGCGTACTTCAATGTGCTCACTGCCATCGAAACGCTGGCTTCCTCGCGCGCCGAAGAACGTTCGGTGAAGCGCCAACTCGACCAGGCCGAAAAACGCCTTGAAGTCGGCCTGGCACCGATCACCGATGTGCACGAAGCACGCGCGCGCTACGACAGCGCCCGCGCCGATGCGATCCTGCAGGCAACCGCGCTCGAGGATGCTTACGAAGCGCTGGCCGAGATCACTGGCCAGCGGCTGAGCAACCTCAAGGGTTTGTCGCCGGACTTCCGCCCACAAAATTCCGACACACGCACCATCGAGCAATGGGTCGACCTGGCCCTGTCCACCAATCCGGAATTGCGCGCGCGTAGCGAGGCACTGGCGGCGGCGGAAAAAGACGTCGACACCGCACGCGCCGCGCACTTGCCCACGCTGGCGGCCAGCGCAACCTATGGCGACGATGCACGCTGGGGCAGCAGCACCCGGCGCTCGCCCCTGCCTGGAAGCGAGAGCCAATTCGGCAGTTCCGCCACCGGGCCGACCTACGGGCTGGTATTTTCGGTGCCGATCTTCAGCGGCTTTGCGACGCAATCGCGCGTTCGCCAGGCGTTGTTCCAGCGCGACGTGATTGCCGATCAACTCGAGCAGCAGAAGCGTGCGATCACGCGGCAGACGCGTGGCGCGTATCGCAACCTGATTTCCGGGCAGGCCGAAGTCGAGGCACGGCGCCTCGCGGTGGTATCCGCGCAGGCCGCCTACGAAGCAGGCGAAGCCGGACTGGAAGTAGGTACGCGTACCATCGTCGACGTGCTGATTGCGCAACAGCAGTTGTTCCTCGCACAACGTGAATTCGCCCGGGCGCGGCATGCGTACCTGGTGAATGTTTTGCGGCTGCGCCAGGCGGCCGGCATCCTCGAACCGAAGGACCTGGAGCAGGTCAACCGCTCGCTGGTCGCCGATGCCGACGCGGCTCTGGACGTCAACAACGTCGACCGCAAGTAACGCGCCACTAGGGTTGGGCGCCGGCCTTAGGGTCCGCGCGCTTCCGCAGGCCGTCTTCGATCAGCGCCAACGTGCGCGCCAATGCACCGCGTTCGCTGGCGATGCGTTCGCGGCCAGCGGCTCCGCGACGCTGGCGCTCCTCGGCATGGCGCCACAGCTGCGCGACTTTTTTGGCCAGTGAACCTGCGTCGTGCACGCGCTGCACTGCGCCCACTTCCGCCAGCAGTTCGGTGATGTCCTGGAAGTTGAAGGTGTGTGGCCCGACCAGCGCGGGCACGCCGAGCGCCGCCGGCTCCAGTACATTGTGTCCGCCGATTTCCTGCAGGCTGCCACCAACGAAGGCAACATCGCTGGCCGCGTAAAAAGCCATCAGCTCGCCAAGGGTGTCGATCACGAAAGCCT
>JAYSXN010000258.1:0-4751 GCA_043717405.1 Gammaproteobacteria bacterium | reverse complement strand
GCTCGAACACCTGCTCGGCGAATTCCAGGGAATAACCGCGCTCGGCCATGCCTTCGAGCACGCGCTGGCGAAAGTATTCCAGGCCGCCACGACGCTTCCATGCCGCCATCGAGCGTCGCAGTTGATCCGCCTCGCCCGGCGTGAAACCGGCAGCGACGATGGCCAGTTGCATCACCTGTTCCTGGAACAGCGGCACGCCCAGCGTACGCTCGAACACCGCCTTCAAGGCCTCCGATGGATAATGCACCGGCTCCAGCTTCTGCCGCCGGCGCAGGAACGGATGCACCATCTTTCCCTGGATCGGGCCCGGCCGCACCAGCGCCACCTCGATCACCAGATCGTAATAGTTGGCCGGCTTCATGCGCGGCAACATGGACATCTGCGCGCGCGATTCGATCTGGAACACGCCGATGGTGTCGGCGCGCTGGATCATCGCGTAGGTTGGCGCGTCGTCGGCGGGAATGGTCGCCGGCGTCAGCTCCAGGCCGCGCTGCTGGCGCAGCAGCGCCAGGCATTTGCTGATGCAGGTCAGCATGCCCAGCGCGAGGCAATCGACCTTGAGCAGGCCCAGTGTTTCCAGGTCGTCCTTGTCCCATTGGATGATGGTGCGCCCGGGCATCGCTGCGTTTTCCACCGGCACCAGGTGGTGCAACGGTTGTCCGGAAATAACGAAGCCACCGGTGTGCTGTGACAGATGCCTGGGCGCATCGAGCAACTCGCGGGTGACGCCAAGCACGCGCCGCAACACGGGGCTATCCGGATCGAAGCCGCGCTCGCGCAGGCGTTCGTCCAGTGCTTCCTCACCATTCCACCAGGCGAACACGCGCGACAACTGGTCGACCTGGTCAGGCGGCAGGCCCAGTGCCTTGGCCACGTCGCGCACTGCGCTTTTTGCCCGGTAGCAGATCACCGTCGCGGCAAGCGCAGTGCGCTCGCGGCCGTATTTGGCATACAGGTACTGGATGACTTCCTCGCGCCGCTCGTGCTCGAAATCGACATCGATGTCGGGCGGTTCGTTGCGCTCCTTCGAGATGAAGCGCTCGAACAGCATGCTCATGCTGTCCGGGTTGACTTCGGTGATTCCCAAGGCAAAACACACCGCTGAGTTGGCGGCCGAACCACGGCCCTGGCACAGGATGCCGCGCGAGCGGGCGAAGCGGACGATGTCGTGCACGGTCAGGAAGAAGGCTTCGTAGTGAAGTTCCGAAACCAGACGCAATTCGTGCTCGACCTGCTGCGCTACCTTGGCCGGCACGCCGTCGGGCCAGCGCCACGCGCAGCCAGCGACGGTCAGTTCGCGCAGCCAGGTGGCGGGCGTGTGCGCGCCGGGCACCAGTTCCTCGGGATATTCATACTTCAACTGGCCAAGGTCGAACTGGCAGAGCTCGGCGATGCGCAATGACTGCGTTAGCAATTGCGATGGGTAGATTGCCGCCAGCGCTGTGCGCCCGCGCAAATGACGTTCGCCATTCGGGAAAAGATGAGCGCCGGCTTCGTTGATGGTCAGGCGATGACGGATGGCGGTCAGCGTATCCTGCGCGACGCGGCGGCGGCGCACGTGCATGTGCACATCGCCGGTGGCAACCAGCGGAATGTCCAGGGTCGCGCCCAGCTCTGTCAGTTGTTGCAGTCGAGCGGCATCATCGGTGCTGCGATGCAGTTCCACGGCGAGCCATAAGCGTTCTTCGAACAAGGCGCGCAACCAGCAGCCTTGCCCTGAATCCGGCGCAACACCCGGAATCCACAACGCCAGCGTGCCCGGCAGCCCATCAGCGAGATCTTCGCGCGACAGGCTGTAGCTGCCCTTGCCAGCGCGACGGCGTGCCCGCGTGATCAGCTGGCTGATGGCGCTGTAGCCAGCCTGGTCCTGCGCGAGCAGCACCAGCTTCAAGCCATCGTCGAGCGTGAACTCGCTGCCGACGATCAGCTTCAGCTGCGACTCGCGCGAGGCTTCCAACCCGCGCACGATTCCCGACAGCGTGCACTCGTCGGTGATCGCCAGCGCGCGATAACCGGCGCTAGCCGCTCGCGCGAACAACTCGCGCGCGCTGGAGGCGCCGCGTCCGAAACTGAAATGACTCAGGCAATGCAGTTCGGCATAGCCGGTCATGCGAACCAGCCATGCAGCATCCATGCCCCATCGCTGACGCCGGCCGGGCGGAAGGCCCAGGCGCGTTGCCCTTGCGAGGTTTGCACCACGTAGTAATCGCGGCGCACGTCGCCGCCATCCCACCAGCCCGATTCGATGCGCTCGGGGCCCGACAGCACGCGCAAGCTGGCATCGCGCAAGGGCAGGGGCCGCGGCAGCAGCCAGGTCGGTCGTGGCGGCAACTGCAGCGCCGCAGGTTCCGCATGCAGTTGCCGGCTGCGACGCAAGGCCTGCTCCGGGCGCGGATCGGCATGCCCTGCCAGTTGATACAGCGCATCTTCACCCAAGCGCGCGCGCAGGCGTTCGCGTAGTGCTTCCCAGGGCAGGGCCTGTGCCGGCCGTTGATCAAATAGATCGCGGCCTGCGGGTACGAAGGGCGGTAGCTCGCTGGCGATGAGGCGCAAGGCTTTCACCGGCGCCGGTATCGCCGTGCGTTCCAGGCGGGAGCGCGCCAGGTCGAACAAACGCGCCGGATCGCGCTCGGCGCCAAGCATACCGATCACCACTTGTGTATCCGGCAATTTTCCCCGACTGCGCTGATCGCGGGCGATATCAGGCGCCGTGCTGGGCGCATCGATTTCATGTTCGAGCGCGATCACGAAACGCTGCACGCCGCCGTCGCGGCTGGCGAGGTAGGCGGCCAGATCATTGACCAGCCGTCGGATCGGGAACAGCAGCGGCGGATGGTAGGACACCTCGTAATTGAGCTCGATGCGTTCTTCGAAAACATCGGCCGGCCGATACAGTTCACGCGGGTCGGCGCGATCGCCAGTGATGCGGTCCAGGTGTTCCAGCAAGGACGGACCGAAACGTCGGGCCAGCCCCGCGCGCGGCAAGGCGAACAACTGGCGCAGCTGGCGCAAGCCCATCGCCGACAAAGTCTCGACGTCTTCATCGGCCACTCGCGCAAGACTTACCGGCACGCGGCCCAACGCGTGCCGCAGTTGATCTGGATCGGTCAGTGCCAGGCCATCATCGGCGGCGGCCAGCACGCAGGCGCCAAGCGCGGTGGGCGCCATGGCGATGCGATGCCCAAAGCCGAGTTCACCCAGGTCGGTGCGCAATGACCGTTCCAGGCGCGGCCAGGGACCGAACAGGCCGAGGCTGGCGCCAACCTCCAGCACAATGGCGTTGTCGCCTTCCAGGCTCACCATGGAGCTGTAGCGATAGGCCCAGGCGGCCAGCAGGCGGCGCATGCGCTCGTCGTTGTCCGGATCGTGGCTGATTGTCGGCACGTCCGGCCACAGCGCTTGCGCCGCCAGTAGTGGCTGCCCGGGATACAGCCCCGCGGCGCGCGCAGCTGGCGTTGCGTCGAGCAGTATCCGGCGCTGCGCCGGACCGGTGATCAGCGCGAGCGGAACATCGGGGGAGCCCAGGCTGCGCAGGACACCGTCCAGCGCCAGTTGCGGCAGCAATATGCAAGCCCAGAGCATGTCCGCGCCGCCAGCATCAATGGCGCAGGTGCGGATGGAAGGGCACTGGCCGCGCTGCAGGCAACGCGCCCCGGCACTTGAGCACGCGCAATTCGGGATCGTGCTGCGTGCCTTGCAAGGACAGTCGCACTGGCGCCGGCGATGGATTGTGTCGCGCCTGTGCCGGCCGGAATACAAAGCCAAGGGTTTGCCCGGTTTCGGCAGCAACTTGCAGCCGACGCAAGGCGGCATCGTCCGCCTGCATGGGCCAGGCCACCACGGCGCCGCAGCAACCGGCACGCAGTGATTGTTCCATTGCCCACAACGCATCCTTCGCATTGGCTTCGACCAGGTGCAACTGTGAAAGCTGTACGCCTGCGCTTTGCCAGGCCGGTGCGTAAGGGCGATAAGGCGGGGCGATGACCACGATCGGTTTGCCTTGCGCCGATTGCAGCGCCAACGTTGGCAACAACAAGGCGAGTTCGCCCAGGCCATCGGCGGCAATGAGTATTTCCACCAGCGCCGCCTCGGGCCAGCCGCCAGCGGGCAAGGCACTGTCCAGCGCGGCATGGCCGGTGGGTCGCCGCGACAAAGGCGGCGGCTCGCCCTGGCCGCGCCACAGGCGGCGGTCACGCAACAGCGATTGCAGTGCCACTACGTCGGCCATGGTCAGGCGCTCCGGACCAGGCCGCAGTACAAACCCTCGATGGCAAAGTCGGCATCGGCGGCAACCATGATGGGCGCGTAGTCCGGATTACGGGGCAGCAAGCGGATGTCCTGGGCATTGGAATGGAAGCGCTTCACGGTCAACTCGCCATCGATGCGCGCCACGACGATCTGGCCGTTCGTCGCAACGCCGGTCCTGTGCACCGCAATCAAATCGCCATCGAAAATACCGTCATCGATCATCGAGTCGCCGTGCACGCGGAGCAGGTAATCGGGCCTGGTAACAAACATCCCGCGATCCAGCAGCAAGTGCTGATCCTCCTGCGCATCGGCACCGATGGGCAGGCCGGCGGCGACGCGGCCGAGGATCGGCAGTGACAGCGCGTCCACGCGCTTGCGTTGCCGGCCCGACGGCTGCAGCCGGATGCCACGGGCCTTGCCCGGCAACAGTGTGAGATGTCCCTTTGCTTGCAGCGCAAGCAGGTGCTTATGCGCGCCGCGGGTCTGGTTGAAGCCAAACGCGC
>JAYSXN010000257.1:0-4755 GCA_043717405.1 Gammaproteobacteria bacterium | reverse complement strand
ACCTGAGCGTGGAAGCCCGGACCAAGGCCGAGGGTGCCGACTGGATCTACAACTACCTCAAGTCCTTCTACGTCGATGAATCCCGGCCCATGGGCTGGAACAACACGGTGTTCCCGAACGCCGGCATGCCCAACGTCCTGTGGGAAATGCAGGGGATCCAGCACGCGCGCATCCAGCCCAAGCACAAGTCCGCCGCCGGCGATGCCGAGCCTTGCGCGCATGGCGAATTCCAGGGGCAGTGCGTCAGTGGATTCAGCATCCCGGCCACGGAAAAGGGCTCGATGGATGCGGAGCAATTCGACCGCGCCGCGCGCGACATCAGCGGCTTCCTCGCCTATGTCGGCGAACCGGCGGCGATGAAGCGTGAATCGATGGGCGTGTGGGTGGTGCTGTTCCTGGCCTTTTTCACTTTCCTCGCCTATCTGCTGAAGATTGAATATTGGCGCGACGTGCATTGACTCGTGTGCCAACGACAGACAAGGCCGCCGCGAGGCGGCCTTTCGTTTTGTGGGGGTCTTGCGGAAAATCGGCCGTTTCGGCAGGGTAGGGCTTGGACAACCCACGGCAGGGGCCGGGGTGTCTCCACGAGGTGTACCTGATGGCCGCCAGCCCGCGCATCCGCAACGCATTGACCTTGTTTTCATCACCTGATTGCGTGGTCTGCCATCGGGTCCGGCTGGTGCTTGCCGCGAAGGGAGTCGTCTACGAACTGGTGCCGGTGGACACCGCCAATCCGCCCGAAGACCTGCTCGACCTCAACCCCTATCATTCGGTCCCCACGCTGGTCGATCGCGATCTTGTCCTCTACGCAGCATCCGTAGTCAGCGAGTACCTTGACGAGCGCTACCCGCATCCGCCACTGATGCCGGTGGACCCGCTTTCGAGAGCGCGCCTGCGCCTGGCCATGTTGCGCGTAGAACTGGAATGGGTGCCGCACGTGCAAGCCATACAGAACGGCAACAAAGTGCAGGCTGAAGCGGCGCGCAAGCGCCTGAAGGAGTTGCTGCTGGGCGCCTTGCCGCTGTTCAAGGCGGCGCGCTTCTTCCTCAATTCGGAGATGAGCCTGGCCGACTGCACGGTGGCGCCGATCGTCTACCGCTTGCCGGCACTTGGGATAGCGCTTCCGAAAGAAGCGAAGCTGATCGAGGACTATGGGCTACGGATCTTCCGCAACCCCGGCTTCCAACGCAGCCTCACTGCCGAAGAAAAAAACCTGAGGGAACTACCTGCGTGAGCGACGCCGCACCCATGAGCTCCAACCGCCCGTACCTGTTACGTGCGCTGTACGAGTGGATCAGTGACAACAGCATGACACCGCACTTGCTCGTGGATGCCACCCGCGAAGGCGTGCAGGTGCCCAGCTCCACCATCAAGGACGGGCGCGTCGTGTTGAACATTGCCGCGCGCGCCGTCGCGCAACTGGACCTCGGCAATCGCGAGGTGCGTTTCAAGGCGCGCTTTGGTGGCGTCAGCCAATCGGTAGCGGTGCCGCTGGGCGCCATCCTTGCCATCTACGCGCAGGAAACCGGGCAGGGCATGATGCTGCCCGAAGACGGCGGCACGCTGGCCGAAGAAGCGCCGGAAGATTCGCCGGATCCGCCAGAGGACGGGCCCAGGCGCGGCGGCCACCTGCGCGTGGTCAAGTAATTGCCGAAGCGCGATTCGTCGGGTCCAGCGCCGGCGAAGCCGGTGCTGCAGGCATTGGGCCAGCAAGCGCAGCCAGCGTAGTCCCAACCAGGGTAATCAGCCCCGCGTGGCGATCATCACCGGCATGGGAATACTCGAAACGGTACTGTCGCTCCCAGCGCAGCTGGCCACGCCGGTCGCGAGCAAGGCGCAGTCGCACCTGGTGCACGCTCTGGTCCAGCCATTGCACTCCAGCGTGTTTGCAGGCTTGGCGCCCGTAGGCAGTGGCGGCTTCGGCCGCGGCGCGACTGGAAAACCAGAATGCCGCGCCAATGACCAGCAGTAGCAGGACGACCAGGGAAAGACTCATGGACACAAGTGTGGGGCCGGGCCGTTCGCGTCTCAAGTTGCAGCCAACCGCCTATTCCCCTCGCCACATCGCTAAGATAGGACAGGCCGCCTTGTGGGAGGCCCGGCTTTTTCGCAGGAGGGCGAAAAAATGAAACTGGTCTTTCCCGGTGGCGAACACAGCCAGGCCTTGTTGAACCACGGTGCCAATCGCATCGGGTCCGATGCCGAGAGCGCGGTTCTGCTGAACCAGCCCGGGGTGCAGCCCACGCACTGCGTCATCCACATCACCGGCACCGGTGCCAACTTGCAAGTGCCGGCGGGCGGTGGACCGGTCACCGTCAATGGCAAGACAGTGTCCGACCTGATGGGCCTGCGCAGCGGCGACCAACTGGCAATCGGCCCGGTCAACGCACGCTTCCTCGTGGTCGAAGAAGCGCGTTCATTCCCGCAGGAAGTGGGCGGTGAAGATACCGGCGCGACCCGCGTGCGCGTGGCCATCCCGAAATTCATGCTGCGCGGCGTGTCCGGCGCGGTCTTCAGCAAGATGTTTCCGATCACCGGGCCGGTGGTCATCGGTCGGGCCGCCGAGTGCGATATATCGGTGCCGGCTGACGAAATGTCGCGCCGGCACGCCCTCGTCAAGCCAACATCGGAAGGCTTGTCGGTGGAAGACCTGGGCTCATCCAACGGCACTTTCATCAACAACAAGCGCGTGCAGCAAGGGTTCCTGGGACCTGGCGACGAGTTGCGCCTGGATGCGGTGCGTTTCATCCTGGTTGCGCCCGGGATGGAAATGACCGCGCCGGCGCCCTCGGCTCCGCCGCCGCCGCGGGCCTCCAACAACGCCAATCGCTTTCAGATGTGGGCCTCGATCATGCTCACCTGCGCGGCGCTGGCGATCATTGCCCTGCTGGTGCTCAAGCGCAACGGCTAGGTCGGATCCAGGCGCATCGACAGGTCCACGGCGTGGATATGCTTGGTGAGTGCGCCTACGGAAATATAGTCGACGCCGGTTTCCGCAATCTCGCGCAGGCGCTCCAGCTCGACGCCGCCGGACACCTCCAGCGGCACGCGGCCCATCGCAAGCTTCACCGCGCTACGCATGTCAGCGAGCGAAAAATCATCGATGAGGATGCGCGTGCACTGGCAAGCCAGCGCCTGCGCGAGTTCGTCGAGGTTCTCCACCTCGATGATCAGCGGCAAGGCCGGATAGCGCGCCTTCGCGTGCGCCGCGGCCGCGGCAATCGAGCCGGCCGCGAGTATGTGGTTTTCCTTCAGCATCACCGCATCGAACAAACCCATGCGGTGGTTGCAGCCGCCGCCGGCGCGTACTGCGTATTTTTGCGCGCGGCGCAAGCCAGGCAGGGTTTTGCGGGTATCAAGTATTCGTGCGCGCGTGCCTGTGACAGCTGCGACATACTGCGCGGTGCGCGTCGCCGTGGCCGATAGCGTCTGCAGGAAATTCAGCGCGCAACGCTCGGCACTGACCAGCGAGCGCGAGCGTCCCGCGAAGCGACATACGACGGTCTGCGCCGCGACGAAGTCGCCTTCATCCACGCACCAGTCGATGCTCACGGCCGGATCGAGCGCTCGCAAACAGGCATCGAACCATGGCCTGCCGGCAATCACCGCGGCGTCCTTGGCAATGATGAAACCCGTCTGCGCCTGGTCGGGCAACAGCGATGCCGTCACGTCACCGCTGCCGATGTCCTCGGCCAGGGCGCGCGCAACATCGGCGTCTATGTCCGCTTGTGGCGGAGGCGCGAAGACGCTCATGAAGTCAGCGCGGGAAATCGGCAATGCCCACCGTGGCGATGCCTTCATCCGACAGCAGGACCGGGATGCCGTCGTCGATGCGATAGAGGGTCTGGTGGTCGCGGGTGATGAGGCCTTCGGTGATCGCCTCGGCCTGCGCGCTGCCATCGGCGCGCTGCACGCCTCCATCGGCGATGGCCGCGTTGATCGCGGCAAGTTCAGCCTTGTTGAGCAGCGACAGCGGCTGCTTGGTGGTCGGGCAGCACAGGATGTCGAGCAGCTTGCGGTCCATGGGGTCGTAGAGTCAGCCGTTAGATGTGTCTAGAATACCCGCTTACCCCTGCCCAGACGATGCTCATGAGCTCCAGTGTTGCGCCATCCGTCGGTGTGGTCATGGGCTCGCGCAGCGACTGGGAGACCATGCAGCATGCTGTCGCGCGCCTCGAGCAACTTGGCGTTGCCTGTGAAGTGCAGGTGGTGTCGGCGCATCGCACGCCGGACCTGCTTTTCAGCTACGCGCAATCGGCGGTGGCGCGTGGACTGCGCGTGATCATCGCCGGTGCCGGTGGCGCGGCGCACCTTCCGGGAATGCTGGCGGCCAAGACCACCTTGCCGGTGCTTGGCGTGCCAGTGCAGGGCAAGACGCTCAACGGCCTGGATTCATTGCTGTCGATCGTGCAGATGCCCGCAGGCGTGCCCGTGGCTACCTTCGCCATAGGCGCCGCCGGCGCAGCGAACGCGGGGCTTTTTGCTGCAGCAATCCTGGCCTTGTCCGACGCGCGCCTCGCCAGTGCACTGGATGACTTCCGCGAGCAGCAGACCCGCGACGTGACCGCCCAGCTCGATCCAAGAATTGCATGACTACCGTCGGCATACTTGGCGGCGGGCAACTTGCCCGCATGCTCGCCCTTTCCGGCGCGCCGCTGGGCCTGCGCTTCCTTGTGCTGGATGCCACCGCGGACGCTTGCGCCGCGCAATTCGTGCCCAGCCTGCAGGCCGATTACCATGACGAAGCAGGGCTTG
>JAYSXN010000256.1:0-1546 GCA_043717405.1 Gammaproteobacteria bacterium | reverse complement strand
GCGAAGTCGTGTCCGTGGGCACCAAATCGGTGTGCTGGCTGGGCGTGCCACTGATGGTCGGCAACCGGGCGCGCGGACTGATCACCGTGCAGAGCTATACGCCCGATTACCTGTACAGCGCGCGCGACGAGGAGCTGCTCAGCTTCGTGTCCTTCCATATCGCCAACGCCCTGCAGCGGCGCCAGGCCGATGAATCCCTGCGCCAGGCCTACGTCGAGCTCGAGCGTCGGGTCGAGCATCGCACCAGCGAACTTGCCGACACCAACCGGGAATTGCGCGCGCAGATCGAAGTGCGGGAAAGCGTCGAGAACAAGCTCAAGCATGAGGCCTTGCACGACGCGCTGACCGGGCTGCCCAACCGCACGCAGTTGCTGATCACGCTGATGAAATCGCTGTCGCGCTTCCATGTCAACCCGGAGCATGCTTTCGCCGTGCTGTTCCTTGATCTGGACCGGTTCAAGATCGTCAATGATTCGGTCGGTCACCTGGTCGGCGACGAGTTGCTCAAGGAAGCGGCCACGCGCATCGGCAACTGCATCCGCGAGCCGGACATCGTGGCGCGCCTGGGCGGCGACGAGTTCGCCATCGTCATCGACCGCATCCATGACCCCGGGGACGCGGTAATGGTTGCCGAGCGTGTCATCCGCAGTTTGTCCGAGCCGATGCGCATCGCCGGCAAGGAGCTGTACACCTCGGCCAGCATCGGCATCGCGCTTTCACATGCGCGCTACCGGCAACCTGAAGAACTGCTGCGCGACGCCGATGTGGCCATGTATCGGGCCAAGGCGGCCGGTCGCCAGCGTTTCGCCTTGTTCGATGAGGGGTTGCACGAAGACGCGCTAAGACAGCTGGAACTGGAAGGCGACCTGCGCCGCGGCGTGCAGAAGGCGGAGTTCGAGCCCTATTACCAGCCGATCGTGCGTTTGTCCGACGGTGCCGTGGTCGGCTATGAGGCGCTGATGCGCTGGCTCAATTACGACCGCGGCTGCGTGGAGCCCGCCGATTTCCTCAGCACCGCCGAGGAAACCGGGCTGCTTGCGCAAATGGACTGGCAGATCTATGACCATGTCTGCTGCGACATCCGCACGCTCGGCGCGCACGGCGCGTACGTGACCATCAACGTGTCGCCGCGGCACCTGCGTGCGCACGCGTTCAGTGAACGCTTGCTGTCACTGCTGGCAAGCCATGAAGTCGACCCCAGCCTGCTGCGGCTGGAAGTCACCGAGGGCGCGTTGCTCGAAAACCCCGACCAGGTGCAGTTGTGCCTGCAGCAGCTGCGCAGCGCCGGCGTGCAAACCCTGCTGGATGATTTTGGCACGGGATTTTCTTCGCTGTCCTACCTGCACCGGTTTCCACTGCACGGTTTGAAAATCGATCGCTCGTTCGTGGCTGCGCTGAAGTATGGCGAGAGTGGCGGCAGCACGGCCATCGTGCGCGCGATCAGGTTGCTGGCTGATTCACTGGGCCTGGAGGTGGTGGCTGAGGGAATTGAAACCGAGGAACAGCGCCAGCAGTTGCGCTTGCTTGGGCTGACGTTGGGGCAGGG
>JAYSXN010000255.1:0-1547 GCA_043717405.1 Gammaproteobacteria bacterium | reverse complement strand
CCGTGGTCAGGCGCGTGTCGCAGCAGGAAAACCTGCGCCTGGTGGAAGCCTTGCAGGCGCAGAACGTGCGGGCGATTTCGATCACCTCCGGCGTGTTTGAATCGGCGCTGCTCAACCGCCGAAAGTATGGGCTGGTCGGCAAGGTTACCAATGTACACACCACGTCCATTTCCGCGGCGATACAGGCGGGCTCTATACCTGTAATCGCCTCGCTGGGTGAGACCTGTGGTGGCCAGATCCTCAACGTCAATGCCGACTGGGCAGCGAATGAACTGGTCAAGAGGCTGCAGCCCTACAAGATCATTTTCCTGACCGGCACTGGCGGGTTGCTCGATGGCGACGGCGCGCTGATCGATTCGATCAACTTGTCCAGCGAATACGAAACACTGCTGCAACAGCCGTGGCTGCACTCGGGCATGAAGCTGAAGATCGAACAGATCCACGCGCTGCTGATGGACTTGCCGCCGTCCTCGTCGGTGTCGATTACGCGCCCGGACGAATTGGCCAAGGAATTGTTTACCCATCGCGGCTCCGGCACCCTGGTGCGTCGCGGTGAAAAGATCCTGTGCTTCGAACGCTGGGATCAACTCGATGGCAAGCGCCTGCGCGCGCTGGTGGAGTCTGCATTCGGGCGCAAGCTTGCCGCCGGCTACTTCAAGGCAACGCAACCGTGGCGGATATTCGTGAGTGAGCACTACCGCGCAGCGCTGATTCTCACCCTTGAGAACGGACTGCCGCACCTGGACAAATTCGCGGTCAGCGACGATGCGCAAGGCGAGGGCCTGGGCCGCGCCGCCTGGCAGGTGATGCGTGCGCAGACGCCGCGACTGTTCTGGCGCTCACGCGCCGACAATCCAGTCAGCGATTTCTATTTTTCTGAATCCGACGGCTGCTTCAAGGGCGCAAAATGGCATGTATTCTGGTACGGGCTGCCGTCGTTCGAGGACATCAAAGTGGCCGTGGAGCATTGTCGCGCGCGTCCGGTATCGCTGAAGGAATCCCCATGAGTATCTATCCGACATGGATCAACCCGATCAGCCTGCACGGTAAGCATGTCAGCCTCGAGCCCTTGCAGGTGGCGCATGCCGATGCATTGCGCGAAGCAGTTGAGGACGGACAAGCCTGGAAGCTCTGGTACACCAGCGCACCGGCACCCGGCGAAGTGGAAAACTATATTGCCACCGCGCTCACTGGCCAGGGCAACGGCACGGACCTGCCATTCACGCTGCGCGACAGCGACGGCCGCGTCGTGGGCAGCACCCGTTACTGCCATGTGGAGGCGGCGAATCGGCGCCTGGAGATCGGTTACACCTGGCTTGCCGCGCGGGTGCAGCGCAGCGCGGTGAATACCGAGGCCAAGCTGTTGCTGCTTGGCCATGCCTTCGATGCGCTCGGCGCCATTGCGGTGGAGTTCCGGACGCACTGGTTCAATTTCAGATCACGCGCCGCCATCGCCCGCCTCGGCGCCCGCCAGGACGGCGTGCTACGCAATGCCGCACGCATGCCCGACGGCGGCTTCCGCGACACCGTGGTGTTTTCCATCATCG
>JAYSXN010000254.1:0-4788 GCA_043717405.1 Gammaproteobacteria bacterium | reverse complement strand
CATTGCCGGGCAGAACTTTGGCGCGCGCGATGCGCCGCGCGTGCGCGAAACGTTTCGTGTCGCCGTCATGATCGGCAGCGCGATCATGCTGGTGCTGACGCTGGTCTGCCAATGGCGCCCGGAGTGGTTCATCGGCGCCTTCAGCAGCGATCGGCAAGTGTTGGCAGTCGGCGCGCAATACCTGCGCATCATCTCCTGGAATTTCGTCGCGTCCGGCCTGATCTACACCTGCTCGGGGATGTTCCAGGCACTGGGCAACACCATGCCCGCACTGATCAGCACGGCAACGCGGCTGGTGACTTTCGTAGTGCCGGCACTGTGGCTGTCGCGGCAACCGGGCTTTACGCTCGTGCAGGTGTGGTACCTGTCCGTGGCCACCGTGACGCTGCAAGCGCTGATGAGTTTGCTGCTGGTGCGTCGGGAATTCCGGCGGCGGCTGCAGTTTGCCGGGCCGGCAACCGTTGGCCCGTTTGCTACCGATGGCGCTGGCTAGAGCGGAGCGATCTGCTTACACGTCGCCTTCGGCGGACCAGCCCTCGCCCGTACCGCGGTGGAACAGCGCATCGCTGTCCAGTACCTCGCCCGCGGCAATCGTCGGTTGTTGCGCAAGCTGCGCGTAGTACGGCGTAAAGTCGGGCAGCGTCGCCTCGAACAACTGCGCAAAGCTGTCGATCACGAAGTAGGTCTTCTGGAAGGTGTCGATGCGGTAACGCGTGCGCATCACCCGCAGCAGATCAAAGCCGAGCCGATTCGGCGCCTCGGCTTCCAGGCAGTGCCGGCTCTCGCCACTCGAACTGACAATGCCCGAGCCATAGATGCGCAAACCCTCGGCAGTGTTGATCAGCCCGAACTCGACCGTGTACCAGTACAGGCGCGTCAGTTGCGCCAACGCGTCCGGGCCGATGCCATGCGCCTTCACGCCGCCCTTGCCGTAGGCCTCCATGTAGTCGGCGAATACCGGGTTCATCAGCAGCGGAACGTGGCCGAACAGGTCGCGGAACAGGTCCGGCTCGGACAGATAGTCCAGTTGCTCGGGCTTGCGTATCCACCAGGTCACCGGGAAGCGCCGATTGGCCAGGTGCTCGAAAAAATCCAGCTCCGGCAACAAGCCCTCGACACCGATCAACTGCCAGCCAGTCTTGGCGACGAGTTGCCGGTTCAATTCGCTGAATTTCGGAATGGCGTGTTCGCCGATGCCCATCTCGTCCTGTGAGGCGAGGAATTCCGCGCAGGCGCGGCCGGCGAGAACCTCGCGCTGGCGGCGGAACAAGGTCGTCCATACCGCGTGGTCACTAGCGGTGTAAGTCTCCCACGGCTGCTCCACGATGCGCGTGGTGTAGACAGGCACGGAACCTTTGTCGGTGCTCAGGTGTTCGACGCGCTGCGGCTGGCTCATGGCGGTGTTCGCTGGGGGATGGCGGCAGTCTAGCGTTTTCGCCGCAAGGCACGCTTAACCGGGCGGTGTTGGCGGCCGGAACGGCAGCACTACCGCGCCCGACTCCTCGCGTTGCCAGAGTACCGGTACGGCGTCTGGCCGCGGCAACTCCAAGTCGGCATCGCCATGGCCACGGCCATCAGGAAGTTCAGCTTCCTCGTCCCAGCTGTAGCGACGCGGCGGTGGCAACGGATCGGCACGTCGCCACAGGAAAGCGCACAGCAGCCCCGCAACGGCGCCCGACAGGTGGTATTCCCAGGACACGCCCATCTCGTGCGGCAGTATCGTCACCAGCATGCCGCCGAAGAAAAACAAGGCGATCAGCGCCGCCGCGATGGACGCCCGGTCACGACGCAACAAGGCCAGCGTGCTGATCAGAAAGGCCAGCCCATGCAGCACGCCGCTCGCGCCCAGGTGATAGCCGCCGGTGGCGATCAGCCAGGTGCCGAGCCCGGAGCCGATCCAGAGCACCGGCATCGCGCGCAGCGTTGCGCGCGGAAAAACGGTGCCGGCCAGGGTGCCAAGAATCAGAACGCCTACACAGTTGGCGGCAAGGTGCCCAAGCGAGCCATGCAGCAGCGGCGCGGTCAGCACGCCCAGCAAACCCGCATACACCTGCGGCTGGATGGTAAACGGCCGCACGTCTGGCAGTTGGCCCTGCAGGAAAAAAATGGCCGACAGGACGATCACCACCGCCATGCTGATGTTCAGCGCACGGCGGAAGCGCGCCAGCACGGTGGGCGCTGCGGCAAGCTCAGGATCGTCATTCGGGGAAACACTCATCAGCCAGAGATGGGGCGTGCCGCGCCCAAGGCAAGCCCGCCGCCACAACCGCCGCCGTGTGCCCGCAATGCGACCGGTACAATGGCGCATGACCACGAACGAACTGCCCATCGTCCATCTGAAGATAGAGCGTCGCTCCAACCATCCCTGGATCTTCCAGAAAATGGTCGAAAAACCAGTCGCCAAGCCGCGCCCGGGCAGCATCGTGGATATCGTCGACAACACCGGGCACTGGGTCGGCCGCGGTTTCTACAACGGCCATTCGCGCATTGCGTTGCGTGTACTGACCGAGGATTACGAAGAGGCCATCGACGAGGCCTGGTTCGTGCGCAAGGTTCGCGATGCGGTCGGGCTGCGCCGCGAGGTGTTGCGCCTGGACGAAACCACCGATGCCTGGCGCGTGCTGCATTCGGAAGGCGACGGCATTTCCGGGTTGGTAGTTGATCGCTACGGCGACCTGGTGGTGGTCGAGTTTTTTTCAGCGGGCGCGTTCCGGTATCGCGAATGGATCTACGCAGCATTGCGCGAAGCCTTTCCGGATTGCCGCTTCTACAGTTTTGCCGAAGAGCACGTGCAGAAGCAGGAGAGTTTTGATTTCCGCTCGCCCGAGGCGCCAGCGCCGAGCATCATCAGCGAAAACGGACTGAAGTTCCGCGCCAGCCCCGGCAGCGGGCACAAGACCGGCTTCTTCGCCGACCAGCGCGACAACCGCGAATACCTGACGCGCTTCACGCAAGGCAAGCGCGTGCTCGATATCTGCTGCAACTCTGGTGGCTTCGCCATCTATGCCAAGGCCCGCGGCGGCGCCGAGGAAGTCATCGGCATTGACCTGGACGAGGAGATCCTCGAGGTCGCCGCCAAGAATGCGCACTTGAACAACGCGCGCATCAAGTTCGTGCAGTCCGACCTGTTCCCCTACCTGCGCGATGCCGCCACCGCCGGCGAGCAGTTCGACGTAGTCGTGCTGGATCCGGCCAAGCTCACCCGCGACCGCGAGCAGGTCATCGCTGCGCTGAAGAAATACAACGACATGAACAAGCTGGCGATGACCGTGGTCAAGCCCGGCGGCATCCTGCTGACCTGTTCGTGCACCGGGCTGGTCAGCGAGGACGAATTCCTCGACATGATCCGTCGCGCGGCGTTCTACGCCGGCCGGCAGGTGCAGGTGCTGAAAATCAGCGGCGCCGGTGGCGACCATCCGTTCCTTGCCCACGTCAAGGAAGGCCGCTACCTGAAAGCAGTGTTCTGCCGCGTGCATTGATGCGCGCCGCGCACCGATCCCACGCCTGTTCCTACCGAAGGGAAATCATGTCGTACCCAATCCTGCCGCCAATCGCGCTTGCGCTGGCACTGCTGCTGATGGCCGGCGGCGCCATCGCCGCGCCTGGCGTCGCAGCCGCATCTGCGGCAGACGACAAGCGGCAAGCAGTCACCCCTGCACCAATAATGCCCGCGCCACCGGTAACCGCGGCGCTGCCGCCGCTGCCCATTGATCTGGAGAACGCCGAGCTCAAGCCCGGGCAGTTCCTGTGGCTGCCGGAAATCGCGCCGAGCGGTCCGCTGGTGATCGTGGTCAGCATCCCCGAGCAGCAGGCGTCGGTGTACCGCAATGGCGTACGCATCGCGCTGTCGACAGTGAGCACCGGCAAGAAGGGCCACGAAACACCGACCGGCGTGTTCACCATTCTGCAGAAGCACAAGGACCATAAATCCGATCTGTACAACAGCGCGCCCATGCCCTACATGCAGCGCCTCACGTGGGATGGCGTCGCCTTGCATGCCGGCGCCTTGCCTGGCTATCCGGCATCACATGGCTGCGTGCGCTTGCCGCTGGAATTCGCGCGCCGCCTGTTCGATGTGACTACCTTCGGCATCACCGTCATCGTGGCCAACGACAGCTCGGCGCCATCTGAAGTGAGCCATCCGGGTGTATTCGTGCCGCCAATCCCGGTCGCTGGCACCGTCGCTGCGCGCGAGCCGCGCCTGAGCTGGCACGAGCAGTACCGCTGGCGGCCGGAAAAATCGCCAGACGGTCCGCTGACCATCATCGTCAGCGCCGCCGATCGGCGCGTGCTGGTCATGCGCAACGGCGTTGAGATCGGGCGGGCGCGTTTCGACCTGGTGGGTAGTGGCGCGCTTGGCACCCAGGCTTACGTGCTGCTTGCCGGCAAGCGCGATGAAGCCAGCGCCATCGTGCCTGATCGCCAGGCATTGAACTGGCTGGAGATCGCGATGCCCGGTTACACCAGTGATGCCGCTTCGCGTGTGCTGGATCCGCGCACCACGCATCGCGTGACGCTGCCGACTAAATTTTCGCAAGCGGTATACGACGCGCTCGCCACCGGCAGCACGTTGCTGGTAACCGATGCGGCAGTGCTGCCGCAGACCACGGGCACGGCGCTGACCGTGCTCACCGCAGGCGTGCCCGCCGACGAGGAAGCGCCGCCGGAGGAATGATCGGCGCCTGCGGGTGCAGCCGCAGTACAGGCTCATGAGCGTCGCTTAAGCAGGTGCTGAAATTCTGCGATGGGTTTGTGCAGGCTTCATCCTGACACTGCCGATGAGCCCTA
>JAYSXN010000253.1:0-1555 GCA_043717405.1 Gammaproteobacteria bacterium | reverse complement strand
CCGGCATCTACGTCGCCGGTGCCAAGGTCATGGCGCTCGGCCTGCGCGTGCGGCGCGGTTGCAGTTTCCATGGCCTGGCCTTCAATGTCGCGATGGACCTGGAGCCGTTCCGGCGCATCAACCCCTGTGGTTATGAAGGCCTGCAGGTGACCTCGGTGCTAGACTTGGGTGGCCCGTCCGATACTGCCGCACTGGTGCCTGCACTGGTCGCAGCGCTGTCTGCGCAACTCGGCCTTGCACCCGATTGGTCGTCCGATCCGCCCCGCCCGCTCCCAGCCCCTGGCTCCCAGACCCAAGTCCCCGTATTTCCATGAGCGCATCCGCCGACGACGCCGCAAAATCCATCCCGCTGCATGTGCTCGCGCCCGATGCGGGCATGACGCCCGGCGCCAAGCAACTGGGCGAAAACAAGATCGCGCGTAGCCCGGTCACGTTCGACGCGTCTGCGCCGACCTTGCGCAAGCCCGAGTGGATCCGTGTGCGCATCCCGGCCGGCAACGCGGTGGCAAAGCTCAAGGCCAAGCTGCGCGAGAACCGGCTGGTGACGGTTTGCGAGGAAGCCTCGTGCCCGAACATCCACGAGTGCTTCAGCCACGGCACCGCGACCTTCATGATCCTCGGCGAGGTCTGCACGCGGCGCTGCTCGTTCTGCGATGTCGCCCACGGTCGACCGAAGCCGCCGGATGCGGCCGAACCCGAAAGCCTTGCCCGCACGATCGCCGACATGGGCCTGCGCTACGTGGTCATCACCTCGGTCGACCGCGACGACCTGCGCGATGGCGGGGCGGCGCATTTCGCCACCTGCATCCGCCGCGTGCGCGAGCTCAGCCCGGTCACGAAGATCGAGATCCTGACCCCGGACTTCCGCGGCAAGGGCCGCATGGAACGCGCGCTGGAAATCCTCGCGACCGACCCGCCGGACGTGTTCAACCACAACCTCGAAACCGTGCGCGGCCTGTACCCGAACGTGCGCCCCGGCGCCGACTACGACTGGTCGCTCACGTTGCTTGAACGCTTCAAGCGCGATCATCCCAGTGTGCCGACCAAGTCCGGGATCATGCTGGGGCTGGGCGAGACGCGCGAACAGGTGATCGGTGCATTGAACGATTTGCGTGCCCACGCAGTCGACATGATCACCATCGGCCAGTACCTGCAGCCGACCCCGCACCACCATCCGGTGATCCGCTACTGGACACCGGCGGAGTTCGCGGAGCTGGAAGCGCTGGGCATGGCGATGGGTTTTACCCACGTTGCGTCCGGGCCGATGGTCCGCTCGTCGTACCATGCCGACCGGATGGCGGCCGACGCGGGTTTCGTCCAGATGTCATAAATCCGGCTTAGCCCTTCCGGCACAGGCCGGATTCAGGCGAACCGTGCATGCTGTCACTCTTGATTGTGTGGTTATCTCCAAGGATTCGTGATGCGCAAACTCATGTTGCTGCCCCTGGTGTTGATCGTGCCGCTGGTGATCGCGGGTCGCTCACTGACCCACGCGCCCGCGCCGCAACTCCGCAATCTCATCGCATCGACCGCGCCCGCCGCGCTGGCCAACAGC
>JAYSXN010000252.1:0-1555 GCA_043717405.1 Gammaproteobacteria bacterium | reverse complement strand
CGCTAGTTGACGAAGCCGGCGACGACGAAAATAGCCAGTACCGCCAGCCACAACAGCAGCACGCGCCAGACCAGGCTCATCGCGTCGCGCAATTCCAGCAACGCCGGCGCCTGCGCGGGACCATCGATGGCGTAGGCATCCTCCTCCGCCAGTTCGCAAACCACGCTGGCACGCGCAGCCGCGCCCAGGAAGCCGATGTCCAGGCGCATGCCACCGTCGGCATGCCAATCGCGCCAAGCGGCAAGCACGCCATCAAAATTCGCGGCGAGCGCCAGGCCAAACGTCATCAAATGCGCCACCGGCCAGTTCAGAACGGCAAGGAACAGCCCGCCGGCCGCCCCTTGCGACGGCGGCAGCACGCGTTGCGCCTCGCCTTGCGCGCTCAGCGACACCAGGCGGTACAACAAGGCACCCGCCGGACCGCCGAGCAACAAGGACCAGAACAGCACGCCGAACCAGCGCCACAGCGCGCATCGGAACACCGCTTCGACAAGGCCAGGGCCTTCCACCACCGGCTCGCCGCCTTCAGGAAACAGGGCGACCGCGGCAGCGCGCCGCTCGCTGGAATCGCGCGCATCGATCACCGCATCCACGTCCAGGTCCAGGTCGCGCGGACCCCAGGTGTAGACCAGCACGGCCAGCGCAAACGCGAACAGCGGCAGACCGTAAAAACGACCGGCGAGCAGGAATTGAAGGGCGCCCACCGCGAGCACGGGCAAGCCAATGGCCAACATCAATCCAAGACGACCGCGCCAGGTGCCAGCGCCACCGAGCAGGCGGCCAAACCAGCCGAGCCAGGCGACGAACCAGCCGTAGCGGCGCAGCGCGATCAGTCCCGGAGCGACATGCCCCAGCACCAGTGCAAGTACGACGGCGATGAGGGTCAGGGCCACTAACTGGACTTCGGCAACATGCAGAGGATTGTATGCCGGTTACCGGAGTCTTTCAGCGGACGCTGACCGCCCCGGCAGGCTGTCCGCCATCAGTGCTGCGCAAGCCAGTCGTCGATCAGCCACCGTGAAATGGACAGTCGCGGTGAGATCTTCACGTCGCCGCTTGCGATCTGGTCGCGCAATTGGGCCGCGCTGAACCAGCGTGCATCCTGCAGCTCAGTGCCCACCGTCACCGGCTGCGCTGCGGCATCGGCGCGGAAGCCGAGCATCAGCGCCGATGGAAACGGCCACGGCTGCGAGGCCAGGTAACGACAGTCGCGCACGCGCACGCCTGATTCCTCCATGACTTCCCGGGCGACGGTTTCCTCCAGGGATTCGCCCGGTTCGACGAATCCGGCGAGGACCGACCAGCGTTTCTCCGGCCAGGTGGCTTGCCGACCAAGGAGCAGGCGCTCGCCGTCGCTCACCGCGACGATGATCGCCGGGTCGGTGCGCGGGTAATTCTCCGTTGCGCAAACATCGCAACGGGCAACGAAGCCGGCGCGCAGCAAGCGCAACGCGCCGCCACAGGCGCCGCAGAACCGGTTGCGCTGCTGCCAGTACAGCAGTGCGCGCGCCTGTGCGAATGCACAAGCCGGCAGCTCGGGCCAGCACACCGCGGC
>JAYSXN010000251.1:0-4792 GCA_043717405.1 Gammaproteobacteria bacterium | reverse complement strand
GCAGGATGAATGGCTTCCCCATGGGCCGCAGTGTCCCCTGTTCTTTCTGGGATTCCAAGTACTTAGGTCACGAAATGATGGTCCAGTCGAGGCTAGCGCCCTACAATGGCCGCCCTCTCCCGACCGGATTAACCGCCATGACCGGGACACCCGTCACAGATTCGCCCGCAATTGCCCCTGCCCCGGCCCGGGGCAAGCTCCACATCAAGACCCAGGGCTGCCAGATGAATGTGTACGACTCGGCGAAGATGGCCGACGTGCTGGCGGCCAGCCACGGCCTGGAGCTGACCGAAATCGAGCAGGAGGCAGACGTCATCCTGATCAACACCTGCTCCATTCGCGAGAAGGCGCAGGAAAAGGTCTTCTCGCAACTCGGCCGCTGGAAGGCACTGAAGGGCTTGCGCGAGTCGGTGATCATCGGCGTCGGCGGTTGCGTGGCCTCGCAGGAAGGCGAATCCATCCTCAAGCGCGCACCGTACGTGGACCTGGTGTTCGGGCCGCAGACGCTGCACCGACTGCCGGCGATGATCGACGCGAGGCGCGCGAGTGGCCAGGCACAGGTGGACATCAGCTTCCCGGCCATCGAAAAATTCGATGCGCTACCCGAGCCACGTGCAGACGGCCCGACCGCGTTTGTTTCGATCATGGAAGGTTGCTCCAAGTATTGCTCGTTCTGCGTGGTCCCCTATACCCGCGGCGAAGAAGTGTCGCGGCCGTTCGACGACGTGCTGGCTGAGGTGGCGCAGCTGGCGGCGCAGGGCGTGCGCGAGGTCAACCTGCTGGGCCAGAACGTCAACGCCTATCGCGGCCCCATGTTCGGTAGCGCCCAGCTGGCCGACCTCGCGTTGCTGATCCGCGCGGTGGCGCAGGTGCCCGGAATCGGCCGCATCCGTTACACGACGTCGCATCCACTGGAATTCAGTGACTCACTGATCCAGGCGCATCGCGACGTGCCGCAACTGGCCAGTTACCTGCACCTGCCGGTGCAGTCCGGTTCCGACCGGATCCTCGCCGCCATGAAACGCAATCACACGGCACTGGAGTACAAGGCCAAGTTGCGCCGCCTGCGCGAAGCCAAGCCAGGCATCTGCATCAGCTCGGATTTCATCGTCGGCTTCCCCGGGGAAACCGAAAGCGACTTCGAGGCCACCATGAGGCTGATCGCCGACGTCGGCTTCGACCAGAGTTTTTCCTTCATTTATTCGCGCCGGCCCGGCACGCCGGCCGCCAACCTGACTGATGACACCCCCGAGGCGACCAAGGCCATCCGCCTCAAGCGCCTGCAGGCTCTGCTCAACGACAACGCGCGAAAAATAGCCGAGGCGATGGTCGGCACCGTGCAGCGCGTGCTCGTGGAAAAAACCAGCACCCGCGATGCCGGCGAGTTCACCGGCCGTACCGAGAACATGCGCTACGTTAACTTCGCCGGGCAGCCGCGCATGATCGGACAGTTCGTCGACGTGCTGATCACGCAGGTGATGGCCAATTCTCTGCGTGGACGCGTGCTGGTCCTGGACGAAATCGCCGCCTGACCGGCAAGGAGCCCGATGGATAATCCACACGCGCAACGCGACTTCACGCTGCTTCCCGACGACGCTGCGCGCCTGGCGAATCTTTCCGGGCCCTTCGATGAACATCTGCGGCAGATCGAAGCGCGGCTTGGCGTTGAAATCGCCAACCGCGCCAACAGTTTCCGCGTAACTGGCGCGGCGCAAGCGGCGGAATCAACCGAACACCTGTTGCGCAGCCTGTACGAGGAAACCAGCATCGAAACCCTCGACCCGCACAAGATCCACCTGCGCATGAATGCCGCCAACGTCGACCGCCTGCGTGATCGCGGCGACTTCGAGCCGCAGGAAATCAGCATCAAGGTCAAGCGCGGCTTCGTGCGTGGCCGCGGCGCCAACCAGGCCGCCTACCTGCACGCAATCGCGACGCACGACATCAACTTCGGCATCGGCCCGGCCGGTACCGGCAAGACTTTCCTCGCCGTTGCCAGCGCGGTTGAAGCGCTCAACGAATCCCGCGCGCAGCGCCTGCTGCTGGTGCGCCCGGCGATGGGGGCCGGCGAGAAACTCGGCTTCCTGCCCGGCGACCTGTCGCAGAAAGTTGATCCGTATCTGCGCCCGCTGTACGACGCCCTATATGAAATGCTGGGCGTGGAAAAAGTCGTCAAGCTAATCGAGCGCAACGTCATCGAGATCGCTCCGCTGGCGTACATGCGCGGACGCACGCTCAACGACGCCTACGTGATCCTGGACGAGGCGCAGAACACCAGCATCGAGCAGATGAAGATGTTCCTGACCCGCATCGGCTATGGCTCCACCGCGGTGATCACTGGCGACCTGTCGCAGGTGGACCTGCCCAAGCACCAGAAGTCGGGGCTCAACGATGCGATAGAGGTGTTGCGGGGCGTCGATGGCATCAGCTTCACGTTCTTCACCGCGCGCGATGTGGTGCGCCATCCGCTGGTGGCAAAGATCGTCGAGGCTTACGACAAGCGCGATGGTCGTCTCGATCATGAGAGCTGAGCGGGCCCGCAAAGCCCGCTGTCCGGCCTGCCCCGCCCATTGCGGTTAGAATCAGGCCATGACCCGCGGACCCATCCAGCTAGATGTGAGCGTGAGCTACGGGCTGCCGCGCAATGGGTTGCCGGCGGCGGCCAGTTTCAAGCGCTGGGCTGCGGCCGCCTGTGAAGGCCGGATCCTCAAGGCCGACCTCGCCATCCGCCTGGTGGACAGCAAGGAAGGCCTGTCGCTGAACCGGCATTACCGGGGCAAGGACGCGCCCACCAACGTGCTGAGTTTTCCGGCCGAAATTCCGCCGGGGGTCGACTTGCCGATGCCCCTGCTAGGCGACCTGGTGATCTGCGCACCCGTGGTCGCACGCGAAGCCGAAGAGCAGCACAAGCCCCTGCATGCGCACTACGCGCACCTGACCGTGCACGGCGTTTTGCACCTGCTGGGGCTCGACCACGAGGACGAGCGCGAGGCCGACGCGATGGAACTGATCGAGCGCGACATCCTTGCCAGGCTCGGTTTCGGGGACCCGTACAGCGAGGCCTGAGCGCGGAGGGATGAGCGCGGCGTGACTGCGGCAGCGGGGCCTGGAAACGAGTAGCGACGGCAACCTGATAAACTGCACTCCCGCCGACCCGGCGCCGCAGCCTGACAATGTCCGACGACCCAGACAGTCACCCGCCCGAACGCCGCTCGTGGCTGGAACGCCTGAGCCTTGCGTTTTCGGGCGAACCCCAAACCCGCGAAGACCTTACCGAAATCCTGCGCGATGCCCAGGTCAACGGCCTGATTGGCAGCGACACGCTGAAGATGCTCGAAGGCGCCCTGGCGGTGTCCGAGTTGCAGGTCGGCGACATCATGCTGCCGCGCTCGCAGATGGTTTCCCTGCCCGCCGATGCGCCATTCATGGACCTGATGCGCATGGTCGTGGAGTCGGGCCACTCACGCTTCCCGGTGCACGGCGACGACAAGGACACCATCCTCGGCATCCTGCTGGCCAAGGACCTGTTGCGCGGCATCGTCGCCGACGGTGGTCCCGGTGAAATCCGCGAGCTCTTGCGGCCGGCCATCCTGATCCCCGAATCCAAGCGCCTGAACGTGCTGCTCAAGGAATTCCGGCTGTCGCGCAACCACATGGCCATCGTGGTCGACGAACACGGCGGCGTCGCCGGACTGGTCACCATCGAGGACGTGCTTGAACAGATCGTCGGGCAGATTGACGACGAGCATGACGAAGCCGAGGAAAGCACGCTGATCGCCGCGCAGCCGGACGGCCAGTTCGCTGTCGATGCGCTGACGCCAATCGCTGATTTCAACGAGCGCTTCGGCGCTGATTTTCCCGATGACGAGTACGACACCGTCGGCGGGCTGGTGACATCGGCAATCGGCCATCTGCCCGAGGCTGGGGAAGAATTGAGCCTGGGTGAATTCCACTTCCGTGTCGGCCGCGCTGATCGCCGACGCGTGCAGAGCTTCGTAGTCAGTCTGAATGCGCGCGGCTAGTGGGGCGCGCGCCACCGCGTTGCTGCGCCTGTTCTGCCTGTTGCTGTTCCTGCCGATAGGCGTAAGTGCTGCTGCGCTGGCTGAGGCCGCGCCGGCCGCATCGGGCTTGGCGCAAGCAGCGTCGGCGTCATCGCCAGCACCAGAAATCGGCGTCATGACCATGGAGCCTGGCGAGGAGTTCTGGGAGCGCTTCGGCCACGACGCCATCATCGTGCGCAACCCATCGTCTGGCCAGGCGCTTTCCTACAATTTCGGCTTCTTCGACATGTCCGAGCCGGGCTTCGTAGGCAACTTCATCCGCGGCGTGATGCGTTACTACCTGGTTGCGTTGCCTGCCGAAGAGGACGTGTCGAGCTACCGCTCCGAAGGTCGCGGCGTATCCGTGCAATGGCTCGACCTGGATCCGGCGCAGGCCCTTGCCCTGGCGCGCGCGCTGGAGATAAACGCGCGGCCTGAGAACGCGCGCTATCGCTACGACTATTACACCTCCAACTGCTCCACGAAGGTCCGCGATGCCCTGGACTCGGCGTTGGGCGGCGCGCTGCACCAACAACTGCAAGGCCGCTCGCAAGGCAACACCTATCGCAGCGAATCGGTGCGCCTGGCGTGGCCGGCAAAATGGATGGCCTTCGGATTCCACCTGGGCATGTCCGGTTACGGTGACCGGCCGTTGTCGCGCTGGGAAGAAGCATTCATCCCGATGCGACTGCGCGATTCGCTGCGCGAGATCAAGCGCGCCGACGGCAGGCCATTGGTGTCGAGCGAGCGCG
>JAYSXN010000026.1:0-2504 GCA_043717405.1 Gammaproteobacteria bacterium | reverse complement strand
GCCTTGCAGGGCGGCTGCGCGACCGTTCCCGATCGCCCGGGCGCTCTCAGCGCGCGCTTCGACGCCCCGCGCGCCGCGTGCGACACGTCGGTCCGATCCATCGACTTGATATCGCGGATGCCGAACGGGTCTGGGCGCGACCTCGCTTTCAACCTCGTTGGCGACAAGGGTCCGCCTTACGACCTGTGGTACATGGGCTACCGCGTGTACGAGGCGGTACCGGGCGGGCCGTTCGAGCTGGTGCACGACTCCGGGCATGATTCGGAATGGACGCGCACCGTCGCCATCGCGCCGGGGCACTCCGCGGACTTCCACACGCCCTTGTTCGGGCTGCGGCCGGGTGATTACCGTCGCTACTTCCGGATCGAGTTGCGGGATGCGAACAACCAGTCGTACTGGACGCGCGTGTTCGAACTCTGCGCGGTGTTGACGGCCAATTGCGGATGCCCCCGGCCCGGCATGCAGGCCGTGGGATCGCGGGCGACGCAACTGGCCTGCCCGACGGCTTCCGCGTCCGACCGGTGCCAGTGATCGCGGCTTAGCCGAGACGATGGGTTTTAGCGCAAGCGCGGAAAACCGTACTCATCGCGCTGTTCGGTGACGGCCTCGTCGGCGATCTGCTCGCGCAAACTGCGCCCACCCAACGGACGCGCGCGATCGCCGCGGGCGGTGCGCAGCGCATTGGCGTAGCAGGCTTGCGCGGCATCGGCGCGCTCGCAGGCGGTGTGCACGAATCCCAGTTCTTCCCAGGCCTCGGCGCCGGCGCCCAGTGCGATCGCGCGGTGCAGTGCTTCCTCGGCCTGCGACCACAGCGCGGCGCGGCGTGCGAGGTGGCCGACTGCGAGGGCCAGCGCGGGGCTGGTGGGGTGCGCAGCGAGCCAACCTTGCGCGCGCGCCAGGCGTGCGTCCTGCGACGGCGCGGGCAGCAACGCGAACTGGTGCACCAGCACGTCGCTCCAGCGCACCTCGATGGCAGCGACGAGCGCGGCCGCCGCTTCCTTCTCGAGGCCGAGCTCACCGGCGCGATGCGCGTAGGCCAGCAGCACATCCTCGCCGTCGCGCGTGCGCGGCAACGCGGCCTGCCATCGCTGCTGCAGCGTGTTGGCATCGGTGGCCTGGGTCAGCGCCGCGGCTTGCCACTGCCGCTCCATCGCGGCGAATTGTTCGGGGCTGGCGTTGGCTTCGGAGGCGAGTGCCGGCAGCAACGGCAGGGCGTCGATCGCCCGTTCCGCCGCAACCAGGGCCGCGCCGCGCAGCTGCAGCGCGCGCGGCGGCAGGTTCCGGCGCTCGGCGTAGGGCTGCAGGATCTCCAATGCTTCGCGCGCATTGCCCTGTGCCAGCTGCGCGCGCGCGGCATTGAGCGCGGCGGCGAGTGGATCCACCTTGCTCAGGGCCGCCTGCTGCGCGGCGGCCGTGGCCAAGTCGCCCTGGCGCAGCGCGGCCTCGCGCGCGGCGATGCGCGCGACCGCGGCGCTGTCGGCGTCTTCCGCGGCGCGATCAAGCAAGGCGATCGCGCGCACATGCCGGCCTTCGTGCAGGGCGACCAGGCCGTTCACCAGGCGGTTGCGCGCCTGCCGCTGTGCCACCCGCGCCCAGCCGACGAAGGGCAGCCTAATCAGGGTCCACAAGGCCCATAGCGCAAACCACAGCACGAGCCAGGCCACCAGCGCGAACGCGACCGTGGTGCGCACGGTGCTGCCCTGCCACCGGATCACGAGTTCGCCGACGTCGGGCGAGAGCAGGTCCCAGGCCAGCGCGCCAAAGGCCGCGAGCGCCAGCCACCACAGCAACGTGCGGAATTGGCCCATGGCGATTCAGGCGCCGACGCGCAGCGCGTTCATGGCGTCGCCTGGCGCTGGCGCAGGATGCGCCGCAACTGGTCCAGGCTCGAGCCCGCGATTGGCAGGTCGTAGCCCAGGCTCAGCGTGCGCAGTGCGCGCAGGCGCGCGCGCCGCTGGCTGAGCAGGGCGCTGCGCGGATACAGGCGCTGCAGCCAGCTATCGATCCGGCCGAGCGAGGCGCGGAAAGTGGCCTGGTCCTGCCGCGCCAGTGCGGTTCGGGCGAGCGCGACTTCCAGCGACAGCGCCGCTTCGCCGGCATCACGGTCGGCGGGCGAGAGCAGATCCTGGCTGCCGCTGGGGCGCACCTGTACGAAGGCATCGAGCAACTTGCGCCAGCCGTGCACGGCATCCGGGCCGGCCGCTGCGGGCGCGCGGCCCGAGGCCGAGGCGAACTTGGGCAGCATCGCTTCCAGCGCGTCGAGCTCGCCGGCCGCGCGCGCACCCGGGTTGGGCGGCAGTGCGCGCAGGGCGGCGAGTTCCTGGGCCAGCGTCTGGCGCAGGTCGAGCAGGCTGGCGTCGTGTTGCATCGACAGCACGCTGTCGGCGAGCTCGGTGGCGTGGATGGCACCGGCGAGATCGCCGGACAACTGCAGGCGCTGTTGCGCCAGCGCGAGCAGCAACTCGACTTCGTCCAGGCGCAGCGAGGCAAAGCCATTGCGCTGC
>JAYSXN010000250.1:0-13791 GCA_043717405.1 Gammaproteobacteria bacterium | reverse complement strand
CGCTACCGACCTTCGCCAATGTAGCGCCGGTGGTGCGCAGCCCGTTTCAGGTCGCCAGCGGTGCCAACAACTGGAATACCACCGTCATGGGCGTGAGCCCGGAGTTTTTTGACATCAAGGACCTCGCGGCCGAACAAGGCAGTTTGTTTGGTGACGTCGAAATGCGATCCGTGTCGCGCGTGGCGGTGATCGGGTCCACGGTTGCGCAGAATTTATTCAACGAGTCCGACCCCATCGGGCAGACCATTCGCATTCGTAATCGCCCGTTCGAAATTATCGGCGTTCTGGGCGACAAAGGCAGCGATCTCGGCGGTGGCGATCAGGATGACACCGTACTCATCCCCATCACCACCGCACGCCAGCAAGTGATACGCACTTGGTCACCCGGTGCGATCCATTACATCATGGCGCAGGCAGCCAGCGCCGACCAGACGCAGGATGCAATCTACGACGCCACGCAAGCATTGCGGATTCGCCACCGGATTCGTGATGATGCGGAAGACGATTTCACGGTGCGCGATCTTGCATCCATTGCGGAAGCGGCGCAAGGCATCGCCACCGCCCTCACCTTACTGCTCGGTGCCATCGGCTCTATTTCGCTTCTGGTGGGCGGCATTGGCATCATGAATATCATGTTAGTTTCGGTCACTGAGCGCACGCGTGAAATCGGCATCCGCATGGCGTTAGGCGCCAAACGCCGCGACGTGCTTTTGCAGTTTTTGACCGAGGCGATTGTCATTTGCGTTTGTGGTGGCGCGATCGGTGTTGCGCTGGCATACGGCGGTAGCCTAATCATTACAAAGTTTTCGCCGATGCAGGTCGGTATCTCGGCGACGGGTATCGCTATAGCGTTTAGCTTTTCGGCGATGATCGGGATATTTTTTGGCTTTTATCCCGCGCGACGGGCGGCGGGATTGCGGCCGGTGGAGGCGTTGCGGTATGAGTGAGGTGCCTGCCAAGAGTCACGCATCTCAATTTTGTGGTGCGTTGGATTGGGAAGAGCGTCTCTAGTGAAAAACACGGTGCGCGTTTTACCAAAAGAGCGGAATGATCTTGAGTACTATCACGCGTATCTATGAAATGGAGTGAGTACGCCTCGTTTGATGGCTTTCCCTCTCTAGCGGATCAGCCTTTAGTGTTACGCGATTTCTCGACGACATAAAGTGGCTCCGATCATGCGAGAGCTGGAAACGCGGAAAATTGAATACAACCTCGTATTCACCGACCAGCACAAGGTAACCACGGACGAACTGCTGTCCGACTTCGGTATACTACAGAGCCGAGGTTTCCCCACCATGGAAAAGCAGCAAGGGGCCGTTCACAAACATTTTCAAGGAGGACTTTGCAAATTTGCCTCGATAGTTTGGTAGGCGGGAACTAATATTTCAGGAGGGTTCTGGTGAGTTACTTCAAGGGCGAATTGGTGAAAAACTCGTCAATCAGCGTGTTAGGCGCGCGTCGTCTGGTGTCAAAAGACGCTTCGTGGGGACTCTTGCTGGATCTGGCCTACGGTGTCGTGGGCTCCGTGCTGCTCGTCAAATCGCCTGAGGCCCAACTGATGTATCTCGTGCCCTGGCTATGGATTGTACTGTTGCCCGCCGGACCGAACGGGGACGGCACCGAACCGAGCGCCAAAGCGCGCAATCTCGTCTGCGCCTCCATCGCAGAATTGCGTCGTCGCTCCAGTGCCTACCACCTGCCCATCCGCTGCCATATCGACAAACTCGAAGGACTCCTCGCGCAGGAGCGGGCTCACCCGTCGCCTTGATGCCGTTCAAAGGCCCCATCGCCCGCGCCACGCTGCGCACCAGTTTCGTCCTCGGCCTGCGCGTGCTGGCGCAGGCCGGAACCCTGCTGCTGCTCGCGCACCTGCTGGGGCCGGCGCGCTTCGGCGCCTTCGCCGCGCTGGCGGCCCTGGCGGTGCTCTTCGGCACGCTGGCCACCTTCGGCGCGAACATCACCCTGCTGCGCGACCTTTCGCGCGACGCCTCCCGGCGCGATGCCGTGCTGCGGTGCGCACTAGGCGTAACCGCGCTGTGCGGCAGCCTGTTACTGGCCCTGTACCTGGCGCTCGCCTTCGCATGGCTGCGCCTCGACGCAGTGGATGCGCCGGTGGCCGCCTGCGTCGGCGTGGCGGAATTGCTGCTGCAACCGTTCCTGCTGCTCGCCTCTTCTGAAAGGCATGCGCGTGGCGAAGTCGCACGTTCGCAATGGCTGTCCGCATCGCCGCAGTTCCTGCGCCTGCCCGTCGCCGCTGCAGTGATGGTGGCGGACCCGGCGAATCCACTGCTGGCTTACGCTCTTGGCCATGTGGCCGCCACGGCGATCGCGCTGTGGTTTGCGCTCGCCGCGGCGCCCGAACCGTGGCCCACGTTCGCGCACTGGCGTTTGCCAAGCCCGGCGGCATGGCGGGAACAGGCGAGCTACGCGCTCCTAAACATGACCGCCGCCGGCCCCACCGAACTCGACAAGCCGCTGGCGGTGCGCCTGTTGCCGACCGAGAACGCCGGCATCTACGCAGCTGCCTCGCGCGCCGTCGGGCCGCTGGTGATCCCGGTGGTGGCGATGGTGCTGGCCGCGTTGCCGCGCCTGTTCCGCGAGGCGATCCACGACGACCGGCGGTTGACGCGTTGGATTTTCGTGGCGACGGCGGCTTACGGATGCGTGGCCGCGGGCGCGCTGTGGCTGGTCGCGCCATTGCTGGAATGGTTGTTCGACCAACGCTATGCAGGGCTGACGCAAACCGTGCACTGGCTGGCGCTGGCGGTGCCGGGGATGAGCCTGCGCATCTCCGCCGCCACCGTGCTGATGTCGGCCAATCGCCCGTGGATGCGCATCTTCGCCGAGGCGTCCGGCGTGCTCGTGCTGGCGGTCGTCGCGTACCTACTGGCCTCGGCCGACGTCGCGCAAGCCATGCCCCTCGCCCTTGCCTGCGCCGAATGGTGGGCCGCCGCCCTCGGCTGGGGATTTATCGTTTGGCGCGGCAAACCGAACAATCGCGGCATGCCGTCGACCGCCGACGCGCGATGACTATCGCCTGCCCTTGCTGCAACGCTGGCGACGTAGCCCTGCTCGGGCACCTGCCGGACAGCCACTGGTTCGCCGGGGCGCGGCTCGATGCGCCATTGCCGGGCGGGAGCCTGCATCGGTGCCGGCGATGCAGGCTCAAGTTCCGCCACCCCGTGCGGACGGATGAGGAATACGCGCGCCTGTACGACAACGGCAATGCCGCCACCTGGCCCGACGCCACTGCAAGACCCGATTGGGATCTGGTGCTGACGCAGGTGCAGGCGCGGTACCCAACAGGAGGCAGGTTTCTGGACTTCGGCTGTTACAGCGGGGGGCTGCTCGCCAGACTGGGAGCCGTATACGAAAAATTCGGCATTGAAATCAACCACAAGGCCGCCGAGATCGCCGCCACCGCAAGCGGCGCGACCGTGTGGCCCGCCATCGAACATGTTCCCAACGGCTTGAAGTTCGACGTGATCGCGCTGTGCGACGTGGTCGAGCACGTGCGCAACCCGAAGGACTTGTTGGAGCGGTTGCGCGGCCTGCTTGTCGATGGCGGCGTACTGGTCGTCACCACCGGCGATGCCGACACGCCGCTGTGGAATCGATTCGGCGCGAACTGGTGGTACTGCTACTACCCGGAACACATTTCCTTCCTCTCCATGGAGTGGGTGGAGCGCACCTTGCGTCCCACCGAGTGGCGGTTGCTCGCGAACGAAACTTTTGCCTACCGCAAACTCGGTCGCGCGCACCGGCTCGGCAGCGGTCTGCTCGCACGCCTGTACGGGCATTTTCCGCACGCCTACGCCGCTATCGTCGGCGGGCTCAAGAAGGCCGCAACGGGCAAGGACCTGACCAGCATTGCCGGCAACGGCACCGCGCGGGACCATATCATGCTGGTGCTCGCGCCCACGGAGACCTAACCGATGGACTTCGAACTGCTGCTGCGACGAACAGCCAATGCATTCGGCATCGACATCACCCGCTACCGACCGGAACGCACGGAGGCGGGACGGCTGGCCTTGATGCTGCGCCACCATCGCATCGACCAGGTCATCGACGTTGGCGCGAACATCGGGCAATTCGCGATGGGCCTGCGCCGGTCGGGCTATCGTGGCGAGATGGTGTCGTTCGAGCCGCTTTCCGAAGCGCACTGCATCCTGACGCGCAACAGCAGCGGCGACGACCAGTGGGTCGTGCCGCCGCCGGTCGCGGTCGGCGACGCCGAGGGTGGAATCGACATCCACATCGCCGGCAATTTGGTGAGCAGCTCCGCGCTCGGCATGCTGGATGCGCACCGCGAAAGCGCGCCGGAGTCGGCCTTCATCGGCACCGAGCGCGTGCGCATGGCCACGCTCGATTCCCTGATGGCGGACCAGACCGACCCGACCCGGCGGACGTTTCTCAAGATCGACACGCAAGGCTACGAGGACAAGGTGCTAGACGGCGCGCGCGAAACGCTGGCGCAGGCGCGCGGCCTGCAAATCGAGCTGTCGCTGGTGCCGCTGTACGAGGGACAGGCGCTGTTCGACACGCTGCTGGAACGCCTGCGTGCGGCGGGCTTCGCGCCGTGGGGTATCCAGCCCGGCTTCTACAGCGATGCGACCGGCCGCATGCTGCAAGTGGACGTGGTGATGTTCCGCGACGACGTATCGACCGACAACCGATGAACCCGCGTATCTCCATCGTCATCGCCACGTGGAATGCCGCGAAGACGCTGGCGCATTGCCTCGATTCGGTCGTGGATCAGCGCTTTGACGGATGGGAGCTGCTGATCGCCGATGGCGCATCCACCGACGGAACCCAGGCAATCATCGAGCGCCATGTCAAACGCATTGCCTGGTCGCGCAGCGGCCCGGACAACGGCATCTACGACGCGTGGAACCGCGCGCTTGATCACGCCCGCGGCGAATACGTCTGCTTCCTCGGTGCCGACGACGCCCTACATTCGCCCGATACCCTCTCGGGATTGATCGCAGCCATTGGCAATGGCGGGTACGACCTCGTCACCGGCCGCGGTCGCCTGATCGTGGCGAACGGCAAATCCCACGAATTCGGCAACCCGTGGAGCCACCGCAAGCTGATGCGCCGCATGACCATCTGCCATCCTGGCGCGCTGCATCATCGCGATCTCTTCCAGCGATTCGGCAAGTTCGACACGAGCTACCGCATCTGCGCCGACTACGATTTTCTACTGCGACTTCCCGCCGACCTGCGCACGCTGCACGTGGATCGGGTAGTCGCCGACATCGCCGATGGCGGCATCAGCCGGGATCGCAGGTGGCTGATGCTCCGCGAACGCTACCGCGCCCAGGCCAATTGTCCGCGGGTCGGGCGCGCACGCGCCGCCCTCAACTACATCGACAAGCTCTGGCGAATCCCCGTCGCCTGGGCGCTCGGCATCCCGAATTGACTCGCGATGCGCATCGCCTTCCTTTGCAAGCGGCGCTACACCGGCAAGGACGTGATCGCCGATGGCTTCGGACGGCTCTACGAAATTCCGCGCCAACTTGCACTGCTCAACCATGACGTCCGCGGATTCTGCCTCGATTATCGCGGTCACAGCGAAGGCGAGTGGACACATGATACCGCGCCTGGTTCGCTGGCGTGGGAATCGCACTCGCTTGGCCACCTGCGATTGCCCACGCTGCTTGGCTACCCGAATCGGCTGTTGCGCCGCCTGCGCGACTTCGCGCCGAACGTGTTGATAGGCGCGTCCGATATTCCCCACGTTGCGCTGGCCGCATGGCTGGCGAAAAAGCTACGCACGCCGTGCGCATTGGATTTGTACGACAACTTCGAGGGTTATGGACAAGCGCGCATTCCCGGCTTCGTGCCGGCACTGAAGCACGCGACGCTCGCAGCCGACCTGGTCATCGCGGTCAGCGAGCCTTTGAAGCGCAAAGTCGAATACGAATACGCGCGGCGAGGCCCCGTGCTGGTGATGCCCAACGCCATCGACAAGGCGGTGTTCCATCCCGCGGATCGGTGCGCCGCGCGCGAACGGTTGGGACTGCCGTCCGATGCGGCGCTGGTCGGCACCGCAGGCGGCCTCTACCGCTCGAAGGGGCTGGCGCAGCTGTACGCCGCATGGCCGCGCATCGCAGCCGCGCGACCCGATGCGCACTTGGTATTGGCCGGCCCCATTGAAAGCGGGTTCGCACCACCGCAAGGCAAACGCGTGCACTATCTCGGGCAGTTGCCCCATGCGCGCGTGGCCGACCTGTTCAATGCGCTGGACGTCGGCGTGGTCACGGTGGCGGACAGCACCTTCGGCCGCTACTGCTTCCCGCAGAAGGCTTACGAAATGCTGGCCTGCGAGCTGCCGGTCGTCGCGACGAACGTCGGTGTGATGGCCAACATGCTGGCAGGCTCGCCGCACCTGCTGTATCCGCCCGACGATGCCAGCACGCTGGCTGACGCGGTGCTTGGACAACTGCGCGAACCCGTGCGTATCGATGCGCCCATCCGCGACTGGGCCGAACTGGTGGCGAGCATCGAGCCCGCGCTGACGCGACTCGTTGCCGACGCGCACTAACTGCGCACCGCAAAGCGGCCTTCACTCGCCGCGACCGATTCCCGCGAGTGGTCGTCCAGCAGCCAAAGCAACACATCCTCGCCGGATTTCGACCAGTCCAACGGCACCGGAAAATGCGCCCGAAACGCTCCTTCCATGCGTCCTTGTCGGTGTAGAAACGCTTGCCCAGGAACAGGATGGGGTCAGGCGCACTTCGGAGCGTGCTGCTCATGCATCCCGCCGCTGGACGCGGTAGATCAAGGTGGGAATCCACCACCGCAATGGCCGGATCGCGGCATCGGGGATGCGCGTCAAGATCCTGTTCGCGAAGGAATGGGGCGCTTCGATGCGGAATGTCTCGCGAATCGCCGGCAAGCAGAGGTTGCGCAGGTCGAGGCGACTGCGTTCGAGCATGGATTCCAGCTCGCCCAACCGCAGCGGTTCGCAATCGTAGTGTTGCCCCTTGCCCATGAGCCTCAGGTAGGGAGTGCGCATCGAACGCGGCCACCAGCTCAGAAACGCCAAGCGGTAATGCGGCTCGACCAGCATCCAGCGGTTCGGTACGGCGAGGTAACCGATGCCATCGGGCTTCATGACCCGACGCAACTCGGAAAGATGGTGCATCTGCGCGGCGTTGTCGCCGACGTGCTCGATGACGTGGTTGCTGAGCACGATGTCGAAGCTGTCATCCGCGAATGGCAGGGTGGTGTCGGTCACGGGCGTGTAGCGGTAGCCGTCGCTGACGAGGCGGTTGTCCACCACGTCCACCGCTTCGACTTCGAAGCGGCCGGACGGATGCGCGCCGAAGTAATGGGCGATGCCGCCGGAGCCGGTACCGATTTCAAGCAGACGTAGTGGCCCTTGGCGCTGGTCGAGTTCGAGCAGGCGCTCGATCTTGAGCGCCTTCCACTGCCTCGACGGCAGGTCGAGTACGGCATGCGGCTGGCGAGATTCAGTCATCGACGTGCCCCAGTTGGTCGGTGATCCCCCGCCCAAATTCACGCCATGCAAAGCGCTCGGCAAAGGCGCGGCAACTTGCCGCCAACGAGCCATCGCCCATCGCCAGCATTTCGATCACCGCGCTCGCGAAACCCGCATCGTCACCGGGCGCAACCAAGCGACCCGATGCGCCATCGGCCACCGCATCGACCACGCCGCCGCTTGCGAAAGCGACCGTCGGCACGCCGCGCGCCGCCGCTTCGATGGCGACCATACCGAAGCCTTCCGGGTCGCCCGGCAATTCACGCACCGGGAATACGTGCACGACGGCGGCCGCAAAGGCGTCCTCGAGTTCCACGTCCGAGACCTTGCCGATGAAGCGGATGCTCGCACCGACGCCAGCGGCGTCCGCCGCGGCCCGGATGCTTTCGCGCGACTGGCTGCGCGCAGCGAGTGCATGCGTCGCCGCCTCGCCGATGATCGCCAGCATGGCATCCGGATGGCGCGCGACGATCACGGGCAGGGTGTTGAGTGCGAATTCGCGGATGCCCTTGCGTTCGGTGAGCCGTCCCACCGACAGCAACACCGGGCCATCGCCAAGCGCATGGCGCCGACGGAACGCGGCGCCGTTTGCAACGACACCGGGCGCGGGCAATTCGACGCCAGGATGGACGATGCCGATGCGGTCCGCGGGAACGCCGGCCTCGCGCGCGAGCCGTGCGGTCGGACCGCTGTTGGCGATCACGCGATCCATGCGGCGGATGAAAGGCAACCACAACAGGCGATAGGCGCGGCTATCCACCGCAAGATCGAGTCCGTGCACATAGGCCACGGCGCGCGCACCGGACAGCCGCGCTGCTAGCCATGCGATCGGTGCGGTCAGGCCGCTGCCGGCCAGCACCACGTCCGGTCGCCAGCGTCGCGCCTCGCGCAGCGCCTTCCATTTCGCATGCACGAGGAATTTCCACAGCGGCTTCAGCGGCGCTTCGGCAATGCCGACGCCTGCTGGCGCAAGCGCCGCCGAACCTGCGGGCCCGATCACGCGCACGTCGCCATGTCGCGCGAGTTCGTCGGCCATGTGCCAGTTCAATCGCTCCATGCCGCCCACCAGCGGCGGCAGATTGCGGGTGACGAGGAGCACGCGCGGGCGAGCGGATTCGGTCATCGAATTGCGATCATCGATTGGGGGCGGCGGGAGCGGATTCACCGACGCCGAGTCGCTCGGCCAGCGACTGTGCCAGCGTTGCTGCGAATGGGGCAGTCAGGTGCCGGTTATCCCGGTACACCAGCATCTCCCCGCGCGCGGCGCAGCAAATACCGTCGGGGCAGCTCAGGTCGGTCAGGTCGATGATTCGCACCTGCTGCGGCCATGCAGCGGCCGCCTGCGCGATCCATGTCGCCATCCGTTCGCGCGGCGTATGCCGCAAGCGCGGAACATGCATGGCCTGGATCGGCATCTGCGTTCAATCGCAATCGCGTCTACACGCGGGCGCGCGCATCGAACGGCAGCGACGGCGTCGATTGCATGATGGCGGCCCTGCCTGCATGCGGCTCGATGCGCGCGAGCAGGTCGCTGGTTCCGCCGATCCAGTCAGCATCGCTGTAACCGGCGGTATGGTTGGAGCCGAGCAAGACCACGTCCGGCTGGATCTGGTCGATGAACTTCACTGCGCGGTTTCGAGATGGCGCATTCGATATATTTACGGCTAAGCCTTGCGTAGAAGAAAGGGTGGCCCACCGGCGGGCACGAAGATTTCGTCAACACGATCAGTCGCCACGGCGGCGGCACGAGCACGCCCTCCTGCGCTGGATACCATTGCGGGCCGATGCTGTCGCCCTTCACTACCGCAGTCCTGGGTGCATCCGCCGAGCCTTGCGCGCAGATCGTGAGTTGGTCGTTGTTATACCACGTGTCACAGTCCGAATTGTAGCTCTCCGGCATATCGACGCGGAAGCGGGTTTGCGGGTTAGAGGAAATTCAAAAACACATTTGTCACGACTGGCGCGACAATAAACACACCCGAACGCCTGTTCAGCCGCCATTGCCCGCCTCGTCAAGCTGAAAATCCCGCCGCAAGAGCTTTGTCCACGGGATGAATGTCCCTCCCCGTCAGCGCGTGTTTTTCTCTCCGGGCTCGCTGGCATAACTATGGGACGTAGCTTCGCGTTGGGGATTAGCACCCCGTGGAAGCGCGTGTTCGTCCGCATGCGCCGAACCAACCTGAGTGGCGTCGCTTTCCTTGTAATTTAGTGCGCTGATCTGCTCAGACACCAACCCCATCAGAAATATCTGTATCGACGTGATGAACATGAGCGCGCTCATGTTGGTAAAGCGATGAATGGTCAGAAATGTATACAAGTAGTAGCCCAGGCCCGTACAAAAAAATGCCATGCTTACGGGAACAAAAAGCTTTAGCGGTGAGAACAAAGTGCCAATTTTAAAAATAATCAGGAAAAATCTGGCTCCATCGCGAAACAAACGGACATGACTGCGGCCGATTCGCGGTGGTGCCTCGATGGGCACATAACTCACTGAGTAACCTGTGCGGAAAAAACTCATGGTGATGGTGGTCGGGTAAGAAAAACCGTTGGGTAACAAATATAGAAATTGCCGGAACTTTCTAGCGTTTACCGCGCGGAAACCTGAAGTCAAGTCATCAATCGGCACTCCCACCATCCACGAAGCAAGCCTGTTGTAAATGGCATTTGCGATGGCCCGATGCGCGCCAGCTTGGGACGCGTAGGAGCGCGCGCCGACCACCATATCGTTTCCGTCCTCCATTTTTTTTAGAAGCCGAATGATGTCTTCCGGGCGATGCTGCCCGTCTGCATCCATGAACACCAACACGTCCCCCGTCGCTGCACGAGCGCCTGACTTTATCGCAGCTCCATTTCCCATACTCACGTAATGTGAGACAACAACCGCCCCATATGAACGGGCCACCTCGCTCGTTTCGTCGGTAGAGCCATCATCAACGACCAAAATCTCCGCGTCGGAAACGATTTCGCGTATCAAAGGCAACACCTGGCGCAAGCCTGCAGCTTCGTTTTTTGCGGGAATAATGATGGAGAGCTTGCTCATATCAAACGCATACAGGTATTGAATCCGATCGGGCTGAAAAGACACTTCGACATTCTCACTCGCGTGCTTTCTCGCGATCGCGCTTCAATTTTTGCCATTCCTCACCAATTACCGTCCGGTAGGTATCAACCGAATCATAGCCGGTAGCCAATTCAAGGTGCCGCGCAGCTTCGTCAAAATCACGCAGCACGCGGAGCACGCGGCCCGCCGTCAAGTGCAGAGCTGCGGACGTTGGATCGCGCCCAAGCGCGTTTCGGATTGTGAGCATTGTGCCATCGCCATCGCCCATTTTGTCAATCTGATACTGTGCCAAATAGATTGCAATTTGGCTGGTTATGCCTGGCCTTCCAAGCGGATTCGACAATGCGGCATTTGCTAGCCTCACTATGTCATTGTCAGATAACTTGCAATAAGCAAACATCTGGCAATCAACCAGCGCCCTGAATGCCGGCGGTACGGATCGAATGACCGGCCTACTGGAAAGTACACGTTCCGCTGCGTCAACGATAGCAGGGTCAACGGGATTTTTTGTCAGGAATGCCAATTGCACAAGTGAAAAATGGGCGGTAACCCCGCTCTTCGAAAGCTGAACGCTTTTTTCAAATGCCTCCTTTGCGGCAACGTAGTATTCGTTCTTTGGGACGTCGATCAAAAACAGCATGAAGTATCGCCCAAGTTGCTGCTGCGCACGTTCAGAACGAGGATGATTTGCCGCTTCGTAAATCGCATGAGAAAGCGGGTTGCCCCACTGTTCGGCACGCAAAAAGGTAACTCCACCGAGCAACACCAAATAGATTCCGGCAGCCGAAATGACAATCCGTTTGGAAGCGTTTACACGCCAATACTCGAAAACGCAAAAAACTGCGGCAAAGACAATGCCGAAAATCGGCAAATAATTCCGGTGTTCATGGACCATCTCGAGCGCAAAAACTGTCGATTCCAGCAGATGTCCGCCAAAAAACCAGAATATGCCAAACGTTATGGCGGGAAATCGGCGTCGCACCAGTATCGCCAGGATCAACACGCCGAACAGCCCCCCCCAACTCAATAGTGTAGTGATTGGAGTGAGTATCCCGGTCGAAGTCTCGATATCGTCGTGATAGATACCGAGGCTACCGTTGCCGGGAAATAACGCCATAACGAGGTAGTAGAAAAGCACACGCCCTTGGGTAAGGATGCGCTGGTACATATCGAAGTCGCGCAATTCGTAGCCACCAACCAGCCAATAGTTTTGCGAAATGACCAAGACAAGCATGACGATGGCGGGGATCAAAACAGTAACAGTACCAAGCAAGCCAAGGCCAATCCGATCTCGCCGTTGTAGCGCCTTGTAATCAAATGCGGTGAATTCCACGACGACCAACAAAACGGGAATCAAAATTCCTGTTTCCTTGGACAACACGGATAGCGGTAGCAGCACAACAAGTGCTGCGGCAATCAAAAACCAGCCATATAGTCGGGATACTTCCAACCGCTCTCTGCCTTTGCAATAGACCGCAACAGCAAGAAATGCAAATAGGGCGGAGAGACTCGTCATGCGTTGGACGATATAAAGTACTGTACTCAAATTCAGTGGGTGCAGTAACCATATTCCCGTAATGAGCAGGCGCGTCCAGTCGGGCATGCCATTAGGCGCCGGAATATGTGATTTGTGTCTGAACCGTTCGAGCAATAGGCCCGCGAGCCAGTACACAGCCAAGCCTGTTGCCAAGTGCACCAGAAGGCCGGTAAGTTTGAAATACAGCGGTGCGCCAAGCCCGGTTGTGGACGCATTTACGGCAAACGACAGCATGCTGACGGGCCGCTTCAGTGGCCCGGAGAAACTTGATGTAGCCGCGTCGCGAATCGCGGCCCAAGAGAATTCGTGAATTTCCAGCGACGTGTTCGTTGTGATGTTGGCGAAGTCGTCAAAAACATAGTCGCCGTATAGGCCGGGCTGATAGATCAGAAACGTCGCCGCCAACAGTAAGGCGATCCAAATCGTGTTTGTAGCGAAGAGTTTTTTTATGGGAGTCATAAAGAAAGAACCCCGCTTTCGCGGGGTTCTCTTATTGCCGTGAGGAGAGGATCAACGGCAGGAAGAAGGCACCCACTGTGCTTTCATCGTGGTACCGTTTATTTTGCAAGTCCATTTGACACCGCCAATACTGGTGGTAGGCGACAAATCCAAACGGGCACCCGATGCAACCTTGGTGTTGTAGACAATTTGGAGCACACCGGAGGCGTTCGTTACGCTGGTAACGGCATTACCAGTAATCGAAGCCGCCGTGGCCATCCCTGCGGATCCATTGGCGGCTGGCAGATAGCCTTTGGAATTGAAAAATTCGGTGACCGCCGTCTTGCCGGAAGAGGCCAGCGACAAACCTTCCGTCACGTGCGCGCGCTTGGTGTAATCCTGATAAGCCGGAATGGCAACGGCAGCCAAAATACCGATAATCGCTACAACGATCATCAGTTCGATCAGGGTAAAGCCTTGCTGAACTTTCTTCATTTGATTCTCCAATAACTAGTTAGGTTGAATTCCAAACACATCGCGATGTGTTGTGACGGTTATATGCAATCAACGTGCCAAGCACGATTCGAGCGACAGTGGCATCGTGTGCAATATGTCACAAAGCGGTCTAAAAATTTATCCAACAGAATTTTGTCTATATATTTCATCATGTTACAAAATGTCATCAACAAACGGCTCAAGTTTCCAACAGGTTTCTTTAGATGCTCGATGTATTCCAGACATCTGATTCCGACAGTCCTTGATTTAAGCGTTGGCGACCCACTGAAACACCCGCTTTCACATGCCCGCGAGCGCCAAAAGTGACAATTTCCGTCAATTCACATTCCACTTTGGTAGCCAGGAATTGCGCCTTCGTCAACGACATCCTTTTGTGCGGGATCCAGAAACTGCTCTGCATATTTCAGGTAGACCTTCTCCCGCACAAACACGTCGAACAAATCCGGATCGATATGCCCATTGAGCTTGAACTTACCCAAAATGTCCAGTGACTCCGAAAGTGTCTTCCCCAATTTATAAGGGCGATCCTTGGCTGTGAGTGCCTCAAATATATCGGCGATTCCCATGACGCGCGCTTGAACGCTCATCTGCTCACGTGTGAGCCCACGCGGATACCCCTTGCCATCCATGCGCTCATGATGCCCGCCGGCGTATTCGGGCACTTTTTCCAGATGCCGTGGCCATGGCAGCGCTTCGAGCATCTTGATCGTCGCGTCAATATGGTGGTTGATG
>JAYSXN010000249.1:0-1559 GCA_043717405.1 Gammaproteobacteria bacterium | reverse complement strand
GCCCGGTGCATGTGGTGGCGCACAGTCTCGGTGGCCTGATTGCCGCCGAAACGTTGAGCCGCTACCAGGGCTTGCCGGCCGGCCGCCTGGTTTGCATGGGCTCGCCACTCGCCGGCAGCGCCGCGGCGCGCGGATTGACGGCGCGACGCATGGGCTTCATCTCCGGACGCAGCGGTGCGCTGCTGCGTGGTGGGCTATCGCAACTGCCGGCCGGGCGTGAGGTAGGCATGATCGCCGGCGCGCGTTCGCTCGGGCTTGGCCGATTGTTCGGCAATTTCGATGGGATCAACGATGGCACCGTGGCAGTCTGGGAAACGCGGCTGCCCGGACTGACCGACCATGTCACCATCGCTTCCAGCCACTCCGGCCTGATTTTTTCGGGCCAGGCTGCCGAATTGATCGGCAATTTCCTGCAATTCGGGCGCTTCCGGCCAACCGGGACGATGCCTTCAATGGCCCGGGTATAATTCAGGCGACGCAAACGCAAGGGCGGTCAGCATGGGCAGGTTGATGAAGATTGCCGGGCACAAGGGCGCGCAGGATGCCAAGCGCGGCAAGGTGTTCACCAAGGTAATCCGCGAGATCACGGTGGCTGCGCGCGCCGGCGGCGGCGATCCGAAATCCAACCCGCGCCTGCGCCTGGCCATGGACAAGGCACTTGGTGTCAATATGTCGCGCGACGTCATCGACCGCGCCGTGAAGAAAGCCACTGGCGAGCTGGAAGGCGTCGATTACGAGGAAATCCGCTACGAAGGCTATGCACCCGGTGGAATCGCGGTGATCGTTGAATGCATGACCGAAAACAAGGTGCGCACGGTCGCGGACGTGCGCCACGCCTTCAGCAAGTGCGGTGGCAACCTGGGCACCGACGGCTCGGTCAGCTTCATGTTCAAGAAAGTTGGCGTACTCAGCTATCCGGCCGGCGCTGACGAAGACGCCATCACCGAAGCCGCGATCGATGCCGGTGCCGATGACGTCGTGGTCTATCCCGACGACGGCGCCATCGACGTGCTGATGGCGCCCGAGCAATTCCCGCTGGTGCGCGAAGCGATGGAGAAGGGCGGTTTCCGCCCTGAACAGGCCGCAGTGACGATGCGCGCCGAGAACGACATCGCCATAAGCGGTGAAACCGCCGAGCATGTGCTCAAGATGCTCGAGATGCTCGAGGACCTCGACGACGTGCAGAACGTCTACCACAACGCAGAAATTGCCGCGGAGGCTTATCAGTGATCGCGCGAAGGGCGTTTCTGGCAGGCGACCGCCATCGCAGCTGATGCCGCCGTCGCTGGCCGCGCAACCGCGACCCGCATACTGGGCATCGACCCCGGATCGCAGCGCACTGGCGTTGGCATCATCGATGTCGATGCTACCGGCAAGGTGATGCACGTGTTCCACACGCCGCTGCTGCTGCTGGCGGCGGAGAGTTTTCCGTTGCGATTGAAACTGCTTCTCGACGGTCTCGGCGAGATCATCGACCGCTACCAGCCGCAGGAAGTGGCCATCGAGAAAGTATTCATGGCGCGCAATCCCGATTCAGCGCTCAAGCTCGGCCAGGCGCG
>JAYSXN010000248.1:0-1559 GCA_043717405.1 Gammaproteobacteria bacterium | reverse complement strand
CAGCCTTGCGCACGCTGCCTTCCAAAATCGCGTCAACGCTGAGCAGCCGGCCGATCTCGCGCGGATCGACGCTGCCGTCACGGAAGCGGAACGAGGCGGTGCGCGAGGCGACGCGCAGGCCACGCACGCAAGACAGCGAGTCGATGATTTCCTCGGCCAGCCCATCGCAGAACCAGGTCTGGTCGCCTGCCTGGCTGAGGTCGCTGAAAGGCAAGATGGCGATGGAGGCGATCACCGACATGGGCGCGACAGTGGTGGCATCGTCCCTGGGCACAGCTGGCACAAGTTGCAACTGGCCCGCCGCGGGCGGCACGGCGGCTGAGGGAGCGCCGGCTGGCCCGCTGCGACCACGCCGGCAAACCAAGCGGCTGGAAGGTGGCGGGGGCTCCAGTCTGTCCGTTGGCCGCCGACATCGGCCAAAGCCGCCGAGCGGCATTCGGCCCGGCGCTTGTGTAGCATTCCACGCGCCTTCCCTTGCATCCGCCTGGCGCGGCCAGGACCTGCTTGAACGATTCGCACGGCACCGCCAACTGCAACATCGCCGCCCTGCTGCCAGAGCTTGCGGCCACGCGTGGCGACCAGCTTGCACTGCGCTGCCCGGGCCCACGTCGCTTCGGCGGTGGCTTCGCCCGTTATGACCAGACGCTGAGCTATCGGCAACTGGAGGAACGCAGCAACGCCATCGCTGCCGGCTTGCAACGCTGCGGACTGTTGGCCGGCGAGCGCGCTGCGGTGATGGTGCGGCCAACGCCGGAATTCTTCCTGCTCATGTTCGCGCTGTTCAAGATGGGCGTGGTGCCGGTGCTGATCGATCCTGGCATCGCGCGCTCGGCCTTGAAGCGCTGCCTGGCCGAAGCGGAGCCGCAAGCCTTCATCGGCATTCCCCTGGCTCATGCTGCGCGCGCCGTGCTCGGCTGGGCGAGCTGCGCGCGGCTGCTCGTGACGGTAGGCCGGCGTTGGGGCTGGGGTGGCCTGACGCTGGCGCAGGTCGAGGCGCTGGGCGCGGATGCGCCTGCACCGTCCGCTGCAACTGCCGGTGACGACAGCGCAGCGATCCTGTTTACCTCCGGATCTACCGGACTGCCCAAGGGCGTGGTCTATCGGCATCGGCATTTCGTGGCGCAGGTTGAATTGCTCCGGGCTGCCTTCGACGTGCCGCCGGGTGGCACCGATTTGCCGACCTTCCCGCCGTTTGCGTTGTTCGGGCCCGCGCTCGGCCTGACTTCGATCATTCCCGACATGGATCCGACCCGACCTGCGCAAGCTGATCCGCGCCGGCTGCTGGATGCCATCCGCCGCTTCGAGGTGGACCAGCTGTTCGGTTCACCGGCGCTGATTGCCGTGCTGGCCAGACACGGCGTGGCTTTGCCGGGCCTGCGCCGGGTCATGTCCGCGGGCGCTTCGGTACCTCCGGCCGTGGTTGCAGAATTTCGCAAGCTGCTGCCGGCGCAAGCGCGCTTCTGGACGCCTTACGGCGCCACCGAGTGCCTGCCCGTCACGGTGATCGAAGGCGCAGAGCTGGCGGAAACCCGCGCGATCAGCGAATGCGGCGCCGGCAT
>JAYSXN010000247.1:0-1561 GCA_043717405.1 Gammaproteobacteria bacterium | reverse complement strand
GCCGGCGGGTGCTTGGAACCAGCTGGCGTGGCGTGGCTCACAGGCAAGGGGCAGCGACGGGCGCCGGACCGCATTGCTGCAGTCGTTGCTCGTGGGTGCTCCACTTCGGCACCTTCGCGGAAAAACGGAAGGTGTCCGGCACGCCGTCGCGCCAGCGCTGGTAGGTGTCGCGCTTGTGCGAGCGATGGAACGATGAGTTGATCTCGACTGCGTTGAAACGCGTCGCGTAGCGCGCCAGGACGCTGCTGCCGGTATCGAACAGGTGCGCGTGCGCGGCGGCAATGGACCAGCCCGCGCATCCGACGCGTGCTACTGCAGTGGTTTTCCCGGCGTTCGCCAACATCCGTGCATCTCAACCGTCCTGCGCTGTATGGCCGGTTAACTTCGCGTCGTTCAAATAGGGTTGGGTGTGGCTGAGCCAAGAATGTCTGATGCAGCGACAGGACGCGCCGACTCAGACCTTGCTGGATCCAAGCCGCTTCGTGCGTGTTCGTGGTGCGCGCGAGCACAACCTGAAGAATGTCGACGTAGACATCCCGCGCGACGCACTCGTGGTTTTCTCCGGCGTGTCCGGCTCGGGTAAATCATCGCTGGCCTTTGGCACCCTCTACGCCGAGGCGCAGCGCCGCTATTTCGAATCGGTGGCGCCGTATGCGCGACGGCTTATCGACCAGGTCGGTGTGCCCGACGTCGATTCCATCGAGGGCCTGCCGCCGGCGATCGCCCTGCAGCAGCAGCGGGGCGCGTCGAGCACGCGTTCCTCGGTCGGCAGCGTCACCACCCTGTCCAGCTCATTGCGCATGCTGTACTCGCGCGCCGGGACCTATCCACCGCGGCAGGCCATGTTGTTCGCCGAGGATTTCTCGCCGAACACCCCGCAGGGCGCTTGCCCGGGTTGCCACGGTCTTGGCCGTGTCTATGCGGTTACCGAGCAGTCGATGGTGCCCGATCCGTCGCTGAGCATCCGCGAACGGGCCATCGCCGCCTGGCCGCCGGCCTGGCACGGACAGAACCTGCGCGACATCCTGGTGACGCTGGGTTACGACGTGGACACGCCGTGGCGGGACCTGCCGCGCAAGGACCGCAACTGGATCCTGTTCACCGACGAGCAGCCGACGGTGCCGGTATACGCGGGTTTCACCGCAGCCGAAACCCGCGCTGCGCTGCGCCGCAAGACCGAGCCCAGCTACATGGGCACGTTCATGGGCGCGCGCAAATACGTGCTGCACACCTTCGCCACCACGCACAGTGCATTGATGAAAAAGCGCGCGGCGCGCTTCATGGTCGGCAGTGTCTGCCCGGACTGCGCGGGCAAACGCCTCAAGCCAGAAGCCCTGTCGGTGACCTTTGCTGGCGTGGACATTGGCACGCTGGCGCAGATGCCGCTGCAGGCTGTCGCGGAATTACTCGCGCCGATTGCTGCCGGTGTCTTTGCCGAGCCATCGGGCGACGGCGGAACCCGTGCTGCCGGCGTGACCAGAACCAGCGCGGCGGCGAAGCGGACGGCAGCGCGCAAAGCGACCGATGAGCGTGTCGCGCACGGCGGCTCGGCGCACTCCGG
>JAYSXN010000246.1:0-4814 GCA_043717405.1 Gammaproteobacteria bacterium | reverse complement strand
CTGCTTCATTTGCATGGCCAGCCACTCCCTCGCGACAGCTTCGAAGGTGTTTCCCTGGCTGAGCACCGCGTGGCGCTTCGTGGACTGCCTTGCTGCTGAGGGGTCAACGCCGTCGCGAAGTAGGGCACGAGCAGCGTCTCGGCCTTTACGGGCGTCTGCCAGTGAGACTGCCGGGTACACGCCAAGTGCTAGCCGCTTCTCTTTGCCGCCGTGGCGATACTTCAAACGCCAATAGCGACCGCCTGCTGGCGTGACTTCAAGGTACAAACCTTCGCCGTCGAAGAGTCGTTTCGTTGAGTCAACACTCTTGATGCTGCGGATGCGGGTGTCAGTGAGTGACGCCACGTTGTGCCCCCTGAAATCCGGCGAAGGACTTTTGTGCCCCCAACTATCCCCCCCCTAATGCCCCCGGATGCAACGGGACAGAATGGGACAGCCTGAAACGCAAAAACCCGGCAATTAGCCGGGGTCTGTGAGGTCGGTGCAACTTAGTGGGATGCCGTGGAATCCGCCTGTGGTGCCGACACCCGGATTCGAACTGGGGACCTACCGCTTACAAGGCGGTTGCTCTACCAACTGAGCTATGCCGGCGCGCAGGCATTATAAGCCAAGCGCCCGAGGGCTGGCTCAGTAGTGGACGATGATTGCCGGATCGAGCAATTGCAGCCCACGCGCAACGTCGTTTGCGCCCGTGCGCCGGAGTTCGGCGCCACTGTAGGAGCGCCCGAATCCACACGTTGCGGAATGGTGCCGGTGGTGGATGCGCGTACCGGTCCGGGTCGGGCAAACGTGCTGGTCCTGATCCGCAGCCGTGGCATCGACGCCAATGCCTGCATCGAGCGTCTCAACGCCAACCGCTTGAACTGCGGCGGACTCGGTTGCCAGGGCGCCACCGCATGAAAGCAGCGAGGCGAGCAGCGCAGCGGTCGTTGCGTACTTGATCATCGTCGTGCTCCACGCCTGCAGGATGTGCCGAGTGTGCGCCGGATTTTGCCCGGTTGCATGCTTTGCTCGGTGGTAATTCATGAACCGATCACCCGCCAGCATCCATCAATGGCAGGTCGTGACTTCGGCATCTATCCCGGTGTCGGTGACGATGGCACGCCAGTGGAATTCGGCTGGCGCAGCCAGGTCGATCCACCACTGTTGCACCGGTTCAGTACGCGGCTCCACGGTCGCCTGGTAGCCAAGCGCTGCAAGTTCGTCGTGGCGCTTGTTGGCATTGTCCAGGCGGCCAAAGATGCCCAGGGAGATGGTGTTCTGCTGGTCGCCTGCGGTCACCACGTAATAGTCGGTAACGCCGCGGGCAGACAATGCGCGCGAGGTGTCAAGCGCCTGCTCGCGGTTGGCGGAGGCCGGTAGGTAAACCCGGTAACCTCGAATCGCCAGCGCCGCCACTTCGCGGAACTGTATGCGTTCGACCTTGGGCAACAGCAGGTTCATCGCCGAACGCAATGCCGCCTGTGTCTGGAATGGACCCAGGCTCAGGCACACGGCACTGCTGTCGAGTACCTCAGGCTCCGCGCTCAACTCGACCGCGTCCACGGCACTACGATGCTTGAGTTCGCCAAGCAGGTGCAGTTGGCCGATGCCTGGCTCGGCGCGTGGCAATGGCTTGGCAGGCGCTTCGTGATGTGCGCTCCACCACAGCGCCACGCCGACATTCATGCACAGCAGCAACACGATCAGCGCCCGCGCGATCACTGGCAGTCGCCACGGGCGACAACAGCCAGGCCGAGCAGCACCAGGTCGGTGACGATGACGGTGCGCGCATGAGTCAACGGCGCCAGTAAGCTGGCGGCGCCGCCGGTCAGCAACAGGGTCGGGCTTTGGCCCAGCTGGACTTCGGCATCGCGCAGGCAGCGCTCAACCAGGCCAAGCAGCGCATTGCGAATACCGGAGGCAATCGCGTCGGCGGTGTTGTCGGCAAATGATCCCGGCGTCCCGGCAGGCAAGTCCAGCGCTTTGAATCGCGACGCCAAAGCCGAACGCAGCTCGCGCGGCATCGGCGCGATCATGCCGCCACCGTGGTCCCCGTCCACGGCCAACAGATCAACGGTGAGTGCGCTGCCGGCCGATACGATCAACCAGGGGCCGTCATTGCGCTGGAGTGCCGCAAGCATTCCGAGAAAGCGGTCCACGCCCAGACTCGCCGGATCGGCATAACGGTTGCGAAGACGGCCCAGGCGCGCTTGCGAGAACACGCGATGCAACGCATGGCCGTTGCCGGCCAGGACCTGCTCGATCTGCGCCACGGCACTCGCTGGGCCTACCGACGCCAGCCAAGCGGGCGCACCCGGCGCGCTCCCGGCGATGCTGCGCACGGTGGCGGCAAACCCGGGTTCGGAGATGTCGATGGCGGTGGTTTCACCCAACGTCCCACTCTCGTCCAGCAGCCCCAGCTTCAGCCGGGAATTGCCGAGGTCCATCAACCAGCTCTTGCGGGTGCCGCTCATGCCGCGCGCACGCTGACTTCGCCGCCATGGAAGCAGCGCTCTCCGTTGCCCATGCGCACGCGCAAGGCGCCCGATGCATCGACGCCCACGGCAATCCCCTCGTGGTTGCATGCGCCTTCCAGAATTCGCACGGCCTTGCCGGCCAGAAGGTCATGCCGCTGCCAGCGGCTGGCGAACGCGGGCCAGCCTGCGCTTGCGAATTCATCGCACGCCGGCAGCAAGACCCCAAGGATGCTGGCGGCCAACTGCTCGCGACCGACTGTTGGGCCCGGCAACATCGAAAGGTCGCACCAGGGCTGGTCGATCTCTGCTCCCCGCTCACCGGGCATGTGCACGTTGATGCCCATTCCAATCACCACCGAAGTGGCCGCGCCGTCAGCGCGAAGGTTGATGAGCACGCCGCCCAGCTTGCCGGCGTCGGCCTGGATGTCGTTCGGCCACTTGACGCCAATGGCGGCGAAGCCCAACTCGTGCAGCGCTTCAACTATCACCAGGCCGACGACGAGGCTCAGGCCAGATAGCGCCGGCAACGCTAGGTCGAATCGCCGGGACACGCTCATGTACAGGTTGGATGCGGGCGGTGAAACCCAGGCGCGACCCCGGCGCCCTCGCCCGGCCGTCTGCTGGTCGGCAATGAATACCGCGCAGCCGGTCAAAGGTACCGGTGCGGCAAGAGCGATCGCCTGGGTCGAGTCCGCGATCGGCGAAACCTCCAGGCAGCGCAGCCCGGCGCGCGTGCGCGTGGACAATTTTTCCAGGATGGAGCGCTCCAGCAATGCATCGGGCATCGGCGATTATCGCGATCTGCATCGCCGATGCAACCAAATGGCCTTCCATGGCATCTGATTGAATGCCCCATCCGCCACGAGCGCGTTCATGTCGAAATTCCTGCTGGCCACCTTGCTGTTGCTGATGGCGACCGCCGCTTTGGCCGGCAACCCCCCGACACCCGCCGACGCCTCGGGCAAGGCCGGCAAACCGGCGCGGCCGCCCGCCGTCACCGACCTCGATGCCGCCGCGCCACACCAGGCGTCTGTTCCCGCACACGCGGTACGCACGCCGCGCTGGCACAGCCTGCTGCCGGGAATGATCCGCTAGGGACTACAGCGCTGGCGGGAAATGCACGGTCACCCGCGTGCCACCCAGCTCGGCGGAGCGATCGACCTTCAGCTCACCGCGATAGGCACGCACGATGTCCTGCACGATCGCCAGGCCAATGCCGTGCCCCTGCACGCGCTCGTCGCCGCGCACGCCGCGCTGCAACACATGTTCCACGTCCTGCGGGTCGATACCCGGGCCATCGTCCTCGACGGCAAGCAGCACGCCAGGCCTGCGATTTACCAAGGCCGGTTCCGACTTCACGGTGAGCAGCACGCGCTGCTTGCCCCATTTGAATGCGTTCTCGAGCAAGTTGCCCAGCATCTCCTGCAGGTCGCCTACCTCGCCATGGAAGCTTGCCTCGGGATCGACTTCGAATTCGCAGAACACGCCCTTGCCCATGTACACCTTCTCCAGGCTGGCGACGATCTCCTCGGCGCGCGGCTCGATGGCGATGGGCGCGGAAAACAAGGCATGGCCGCTGCGCGCCGCGCGCGACAACTGATAGGACACGATTTCGGTCATGCGCTGGACCTGCGATGCGACTTCGCTGCGCAGTTCTTCGTGGTTGGCGCCCGCATCCAGGCGCGAGCGCAGAACCGCCAGTGGCGTCTTCAGGCTGTGCGCAAGATCCGACAAGGTATTACGGCTCTGATCCAGGTGCGTGTATTCGCTCTGGATCAAGCCATTGATACTCTCGGTAATCTGCTGCAATTCGGTCGGGTGCTCACCGGACAGCCGGTCACTCACGCCCAGGCGCACGCGCGACAGTTCCTGTTCCAGCTGCCGCAGCGGCTGCAGGCTCCAGCGCAGCACCAGCATCTGCACCAGCAGCAGCAAGGCAGCAGCGAGCCCGAGATAACCCCATAGCGCGCGCCGGAACACGTTGACTTGCTTGTCCAGCTGGGCGGCATCTTCGTACAGGGCCATGGTGAAGCGGGTGATCGTGCCTTCCTGGCCGGTTTCGCCCTGCTCCCAAGCCAGGCCATAGCTGAATCGGTAGACCTGGTGGCTGACGCCCTTGTCGTCCACGAAACCTAGCGGCCCTTCGAAGCGTTGCTCGCCCTGCTTGAGCAGCTCCGGCTCTGGCAAGGCGCGCCCCAGTACCGAGGGAGAATCCCAACGAAATGCCTTGCCGCGCGCCACCGCATACAAGCCGCTTCCCGGTTGCGTAAAGCGCGAGTCCGGGGCTTGCCCAGGCGGCGGCTCGATCAGTTCATTGCTGCGGGTGAATTCGAAGTCGCCCAGATAGGCGTAAGC
>JAYSXN010000245.1:0-4822 GCA_043717405.1 Gammaproteobacteria bacterium | reverse complement strand
CAAGGCTCGAACCGTTGCAGGTGGTCGAGGTGTGCACCACGCCGCTATATGTCCGCGCGCCGGTGCCTTCTGCCAGCAGGTAGAAGAAATGGTTGGCGACGCCGGATGAATAATGCACATCCAGGTTGCCCACGGTGGACACGTAACAGCTCGGCGAGCGGCCGTCCTTGAACGGGTTGTACATGTAACGCAACGCGGTCTGCGTCGAGCTGCCGGACACGTTGTGGATGTAGATCTCTTCACCGATCAGGTAGTCCGGGGTGTCCAGCGTGCTGTTGGAATAGAACTCGACCATCGTGCCCATCATGTCCGAGTTGGCCTCGTTGAGGCCGCCTGATTCACCGGAGTAGGTGAGGTTGGCGGTCCTCGCCATGACGCCGTGGCTCATTTCATGGCCGGCGATGTCGATGGAGACCAGCGGGCCGTAATTCACGCCATCGCCGTCGCCATAGGTCATGCAGAAGCAGGCATCGGACCAGTAGGCGTTGACGTAGGTGTTGCCGTAATGGACGCGGCTGTAAGCGCCCTTGCCGTCATTGGCGATGCCGTTGCGGCCAAGCACGTTCTTGTAGAAATCCCAGGTCTTGCCGACGCCGTACTGAGCCTCGACCGCGACGGTCGCCGGGTCGGCATTGGTGTTGTCGCCCCAGGCGTTGTCGGTGTCGGTGTAGATCTTGCCGAGCGAGCGGCCCATGGCCGCGCTGATCGTCCAGCCGTTGCCGCGCGTCGGATCACGCAGCTCGAAGCCGCCGGTGATGCTGTTGGTGGTCAGCGCGACGTTGCCTGAGTAAAGGGTCCGGGCCGTAGCGGTGGCCGCGGTGCTTTCATTGTTGCTGTAGCTCAGGATGATGCGGGCCGACGGGGTTGCGCTGACGAAGTAGGTCATGTCGGCGTTGTCGTTCTGCAGGCGTACCTGGTAGGCCAGCTCCGGTGCGCCCGGGCCGCGTGCGTAGACCACGAGCTTCGCGCTGGGCGTGCCGGTGAAGTTGCTGCCAAACAATGCGCCTGCGGCGACGATGGCGGCGCTACTGGACAAGGCGGGACGGGTGCTCAAGTTGAGTACCGAACGCTGGGTCATGGAAACCGACTTCAGCTGGCCGGCACGATCGACGTGGGTGACGAAGTCGCCACCAAATACCGGCAGGCCATGGAACGTGCGGTTGAAGCGCGTGTGCGCCATGCCGCTTTTCGGCTCGACCGAGGAATCGACGACGGTGAACTGATCCGCGGCGGAGGCCTTGACCGCTGCGCCATGGGTCTTGAGGAGGTCCAGTGCATGATCGGCCGGACTGGCCGCGGCGGTGCCGCCAAGAGCCATCATGACTGCGAACGAAAGAATTTTTGGTGACAGCAACATTGATGATCCCCTAGAGCCAGGTTGTTTGGAGTTCCAGCGCGTTCCAGACGGCCGGATGATGATGCCTTTGCAACAGTGGGGAAACTGCGCCATATGACTTATCTTGTCACCTGCACCAGCCTCTTCCCCGGTGAAACGATAACATCATCACGGCAGGCAGGTAAGTTTTGCGCAGGAAACGGCCAGCCTTGTTGCAACGCAACACCGATTAGCGGTTCAGTCGCGCCGGCTCTCCGTTCAGCCCGTCCGGGGTGCCGATCGCAGATAGAAAAAGGCCCGCTTGCGCGGGCCTTTCCCATGGCACGGGTGCAGCAGGATCAGTTGACGCTCACCGCACTCCAGGCCGCCGCGACTGCGTTGTAGTTGGCCGATCCGGTGCCGTAAAGGTCGGTGGCAGCTTTCAACGTTGCCGCGCGGGCGCCGGCATAGTTGGTGCTCGAGGTCATGTACACGGTCATGCCGCGGAACCAGATCTGCTGCGCGGCGGCCCGGCCGATGCCTGCCTGCGCGACACCATTGCAGGTGGGCGAGGTGATGCTGCCGTTACTGAAAGTCTTCGCGGCACTGCCCTCGGCCAGCAGGTAGAAGAAGTGGTTGGCGGGGCCGGAAGAATAATGCACGTCCAGCGAACCGACCGACGACGACCAGCAGTCGACCGAGCGGCCAGCGCCTTCGAGGCTGGGGTGGTACATGTACCGGAAGGCCTTGGTATTGCCGGGATTGGAGATGTACAGCTCCTCGCCGATCAGGTAGTCGGGCACGTCGCCGCTGTTGTTGGCATAGAACTCGACCATCGTGCCCATGATGTCCGAGTTGGCCTCGTTGAGGCCGCCGGACTCGCCGGAATAGGTCAGGTTTGCCGTGCGGCTGGTGACGCCGTGGCTCATCTCATGCCCGGCGACATCCAGGTTGACCAGCGGTCCGTAGGTGACGCCGTCGCCATCGCCGAAGGACATGCAGAAGCAGGCGTCGGACCAGAACGCGTTGACGTAGTTGCGCCCGTAATGGACTTTGCTCAGCGCGCCCTTGCCGTCATTGGCGATGCCGTTGCGGCCGAAGGTGTTCTGGTAATAGTCCCAGGTCACCGCGATGCCGTAATGCGCGTCGGCGGCGGCCGAGGCGCGATCGCTCACCGTGTTGCTGCCCCAGCTGTTGTCGGCGTCGCTGAAGATGGTGCCGGTGCCGCTGGTGGAATTGCCCAGGTCGGTGGTATAGCCACCACCGCGGGTAAGGTCCTTCATCTGGAAGCTGGTGCCGCAATTGACGGTGCTGATGGCGACGTTGCCCGAGTACAGCGTGTGGCCGGTGCCGGCCGCGGAAGTGGTGCTGGTGCAGCCGGTGCCGCCGCTACCCGGCTTGCCGGTCTCGATGTTGCTCCAGCGGTCCAGGACGCGACCCTTGTGCGCATCGACGATGTAGGTCGAATCAACTGGATTGCCAGCCTTGTCGCTACCCTGGAAACCAACCTTGTAAGCAAGGCGCGGGGCGCCCTGGCCGCGTGCATAGATTACCAGCGAGGACGAGGGAATGCCGGCGAACTGGCTGCCAAACTCCGCGCCAGCGGCGACTATCGCTTCATCGGGGCGCAGCGTTGCGTGCGTTGCGACTTTCAGCGGCGCGCCCTGGGTGAGCGAGGCCGATTTCAGCTGCCCTCCGCGCGAGTGGATGACCACGTCGCCGCCGATGACCGGGATCCCGGCATAGCTGCGATCGAAGCGCACGTGCTCGGTGCCGTCGCGGTCGAGGATAACGTCGCGAACGGTGAACCGGTCGCTGGCGGAAGCTTTTACAGCGGCTGCGTTGGCATGAATGAGGCCGAGGGCACGGTCGACCGCCGGTACGTTGGCGGCCGCGGCAGTGCTGCCGATGGCCATCAGGACGGCGAGCGAGAGAAGTTTCGGTGTCAGCGACATGTAGTGATCCCTTAGGCAGGTGGGTGGAGGTGCACGGCCGAAGCTGAGGCTTTTTCAATCAATCCGCATGTTGCGCTGCGGCAGCACGCGTGAAATTGCAAATCCGCGCACAAAAAAATCGGCTGCATGGGCAAAAATTCAGCAGCAATGCTGCGCAGCACAAAGGACCGGCGCAAAAAGCGCGATCGAGGACACATTCGGCCACGGGCAAGCTCACCGATCGGCAATACTGTCGCAACCGCCAATGCCGTCGGAAACTCGTGCATCGCGCCAACTTGCAATCGAATTCGATTTCAATCGCAACGCCGCCCGCCGGCTCGCGCATCCTCCTGCTCGACGTTGCCCGCGGCGCAGGCCTGGTCGGCATTGCGCTGATGAACGTCGAGTTTTTCAACCGGCCTATCGCGGAGCTGGGGCATGGGCTTCCGGCCGACCTGCACGGCGTGGACTGGCTCGCCGGCTGGCTGATCTATACTTTCGTTCAAGGGAAATTCTGGACGCTGTTTTCGCTGCTGTTTGGAATGGGGTTCGCGGTGATGCTGGGCCGAGCCGAAGCGCTTGGCCGGGACTTCCTGCGCCCCTATCTGCGGCGGATTTTCGCGCTTTCGCTCATCGGCGCCGGGCATTTCGTGCTGATCTGGGGCGGCGATATTCTTTTCAGTTATGCACTCGCCGCTGGCGGCCTGTTGCTGTTGTTCTACGGTGATTGGAAAGTCTTGCTTCTGGCGATACTGGCGCTGTCCGGCGCCAGCCTGCTTCCTGGCCTGGAGCCGCTGCGACAGGTAGCGTTGGTGCTGTTCGAGGTGGCGGTGGGGGCGCTGTTCCTGCGCAACGATGACTTCCTGATGATCGGTGGGCGGGCTCGCCCGCTGGTCGCCGTGGTACTCGCCGGTGCGGCGGCAGCGATGGGTTTGGTCGCTCTGGAATATCTGACGATGCCAGGCGGTCCCATGGATGTGCGCATCGCAGCAAGCACTCTTGGCGCGGCATTGCTGATGCTCGCCGCTCTGGCGTCGCGTTGCGTCGCACCAGGTACAGGCCGCGAATGGCGTTTGGGCCTTGCCCTGTACCTGCTGCCCTTCGTGCTGATGGCGGCGAATGCAGGCGCTACGCTGGCGCTCACTGGGTTGGGCGCGGCCCAGGCGCCGCCAGGCGATGAAGCAACGGCAGCGGAATCGCATCCGGCGGCTATCGAACGCCGTGTGCTGCGCTATGGAACCTACGGGGACGCGGTTGGCTTGCGCGCGCGCAGCTTTGTCGATCAACTGCCTGGGCAAGCTGGATTCGCGGCGACTGTTGCCGGCATGTTCCTGATCGGCGCATGGTTCGTGCGCTCGGGCCGCATCCGCCACAGCGAATCGCACTTGCCATTTTTTCGCAAGCTCACCGGCTACGGGTTGCTGCTGGGCACGGCCATGAGCATAGGCAGCAGCCTGATCGCAACGTCGTCGCCGCCCGGTTCCGACGGTAACCGCTATGAGCTTGCACTGGCTCTGTCCATGCTTGGCAACCTGCCAGCGTGCCTGGGTTATTTCGGACTGATTACGCTGAT
>JAYSXN010000244.1:0-4825 GCA_043717405.1 Gammaproteobacteria bacterium | reverse complement strand
GCGCAATTCGTACAACATGGAATTCCCGGACCGCGTGGCTTTCCTTGACGCCGATGGCGGCGCGCGCACCGTCACCGGCGACCGCAGCGAATTCCTCGGCCGCAATCGCACCCTGCGCAGTCCGGCCGCATTGGGCCGTGCGCGTTTGTCTGGCCGGCTCGGCGCGGGTATGGATCCCTGCGGGGCCGTGCAGGTCAGCGTCGACCTAGGCGAGGATGAAGAACGCGAAGTGGTATTCCGCATGGGCTTGGGTCGAGACCGGCGCGATGCGCTCGCATTGATCCAGCGCTTTCGCAGCGGCGAAAACGCAGCGACGGTCCTGCAGAAGGTTCGCGAGCATTGGCGCGAAACGCTCGGCAAGGTACAGGTCAGCACGCCCGACGCGGCGCTCAACGTGCTGGGCAACGGCTGGCTGATGTACCAGACCATCGCCTGCCGCTTCTGGGCGCGCAGTGGTTTCTACCAGTCCGGTGGCGCATTTGGGTTCCGCGACCAGTTGCAGGATTCGATGGCCATGCTGCACGCCGCGCCGGCGCGCGTGCGCGAGCACCTGCTGTTATGCGCGGCGCATCAGTTTCCCGATGGCGACGTGCAGCACTGGTGGCATCCGCCGCTCGACCGTGGCGTGCGTACGCGCTGCTCCGACGACTTCCTGTGGCTACCGCTGGCCGTAGGTCGCTACGTTGCGCACACCGGCGACACCGGCGTACTCGACGAGATGGTCGGCTTCGTCGAAGGCCGGCCGGTCAGCATGGAGGAGGAGTCCTACTACGACCTGCCAGTGCGCTCGGGCCAGCGGGAATCGCTGTACCAGCACTGCGTGCGCGCCTTGGGCAACGCGGTGCCGCGCGGCGTGCGCGGGCTGCCGCTAATTGGTTGCGGCGACTGGAACGATGGCATGAACCGCGTTGGCGAACACGGTCGTGGCGAAAGCGTGTGGCTGGGCTTTTTCCTCTACGACGTGCTGACCCGATTCGCGGTGGTGGCGCGACAGAAGCGAGACTTCGACTTCGCCGATCGCTGCATCGCCGATGCGCAGCTGCTGCGCGAAAACATCGAGGCCAACGCCTGGGACGGTGCCTGGTATCGGCGCGCGTATTTCGACGACGGCACGCCGCTGGGAACGGCCAGCAACCAGGAATGCCAGATCGATTCGATCGCGCAGAGCTGGTCGGTATTGTCCGGCGCCGGCGACCCGCAGCGCACGCGCCAGGCCATGGCCTCGCTCGACCAGCGCCTGGTGCGGCGCGAAACCTCGATCGTGCAATTGCTGGATCCGCCATTCGACAAGTCGGCGCTGGAGCCCGGCTATATCAAGGGCTACGTGCCCGGCGTGCGCGAAAACGGAGGGCAGTACACGCATGCGGCGATCTGGGCGGCGATGGCCTTCGCGCAGATGGGCGATGCGCCGCGCGCTTGGGAATTGTTCGACATGATCAATCCGGTCAACCACGGCAACAGCGCCGAACGCATCGCCACCTACAAGGTCGAGCCCTACGTCGTTGCCGCCGATGTGTATGCGGTGGCGCCGCACTCCGGGCGCGGTGGCTGGACCTGGTACACCGGCTCGGCAGGATGGATGTACCGCTTCGTGATCGAGTCGCTGCTCGGCCTGCAGGTAGCCGAAGGCCGCCTGCGCCTGCAGCCGACGGCGCACCCGCGCTGGGACAGCTACGAGATGACCTACCGCTACCATTCGACCACCTATCGCATCGTGGTCGAGTGCGATCTTGCGAGCGGGTCCGCTGGGGGGCTGAGCCTCGACGGTGAGCCGCAGGACGATGGCATCGTCCTGGTCGATGACGGCCGAGTGCACCGGGTGGTTTTCAGATGCCCGGCCCGGGCGGCGCTGCCAGACACCGGCCATGCCGCGAGTGTTGACGGATAGCATTACAAAGCGGTTAATATCCTTGACACCAATCTGAGCGGGAGCGGTCTGTATGTCCAGCGAGCAGTTGCGAGCTTCGGTATTGATGGCGGCCGTCACCCTCGGGCTGGCGGCCTGCAACAAGCCCGCGGCGGTGCCGGCAGCCAGCAGCGCGACCGCTGCCGCAACACCTGCGCGCACCCTTGAAGGACAGCTCGACATCATTGCCTGGCCCGGCTATATCGAGCGCGGCGAAAGCGACAAGGCCTACGACTGGGTCACCGGCTTCGAGAAATCCAGCGGCTGCAAGGTCAACGTCAAGACCGCGGGCAGTTCGGATGAAATGGTCTCGCTCATGAACCAGGGCGGCTACGACCTGGTCACCGCCTCGGGCGACGCATCACTGCGCCTGGTCGCGGGCGGCAAGGTGCAGCCGATAGACGTGGCGCGCATTCCCTCGTTTGCCAACGTCGATTCGCGCTTGCGTGATGCCGCATGGCACACGGTGGACGGCAAGCACTACGGCGTCCCGTACCAGTGGGGTCCAAACGTGCTGATGTACAACACGCAGGTGTTCAAGACGCCGCCAGCCAGCTGGAACGTGGTGTTCGAGGAACAGAAGCTGCCCGACGGCAAATCCAACAAGGGCCGCGTGCAGGCCTTCGCCGGCCCCATCTATATCGCCGACGCCGCGCTGTACCTGATGACGCGGCAACCGGAGCTGGGCATCAAGGATCCGTATGCGTTGAATGAAGCGCAGTACGCCGCGGCGCTGGACGTGCTGCGCAAGCAGAAGCCGCTAGTGCACCGCTACTGGCACGATGCCACGGCGCAGATGAGCGATTTCAAGAACGAAGGCGTCGTGGCGTCAGGCTCATGGCCGTACCAGGTCAACGGCTTGCAGGCGGACAAGCAGCCCATCGCCTCGGTCATCCCCGCTGAAGGCGCTACCGGTTGGGCCGACACGACGATGATGCACGCGCAGGCCGCGCACCCCAATTGCGCGTATGCGTGGATGGAGTGGTCGATCAATCCAAAGGTGCAGGGCGATGTTGCGGCTTGGTTCGGCTCGCTGCCGGCCGTGACTGCGGCGTGCAAGGACAACGCGCTGCTTGGGCCGGACGGTTGCAAGACCAACGGCATGGACAACTTTGCAAACATCCATTTCTGGCGCACCCCGGAAGCCAGATGCGGCAACGCAGTATGCGTTCCGTACAGCCGCTGGACGCAGGACTACATAGCCATCATGGGAGGCTGACCCGGCTGCAGCGGAGCGGGGCATGACCGCGGCGGTGGAGTTCCGGCGGGTGTCTCGCCACTACGGTGTGGTGAAGGCAGTGGATGAGGTGTCCATCGCCGTCGAAAACGGTGAGTTTTTTTCCATGCTCGGGCCGTCCGGTTCCGGCAAGACCACCTGCTTGCGCCTGATCGCGGGCTTCGATGAACCGACTTCCGGAGCCATCCTCATCCACGGGCAGCCGGCGAATGGCGTGCCGCCGTTCGCTCGCGACGTCAATACGGTTTTCCAGGATTACGCCTTGTTCCCGCACATGAATGTGCGTGACAACGTCGCCTACGGCCTTATGGTCAAGGGCATCGGCAAGGCCGAGCGGCAGCGCCGCGGCGCCGATGCGCTGGCAATGGTGGCACTGGATGCCTTCGGTGCGCGCATGCCTTCGCAATTGTCGGGAGGACAACGTCAGCGTGTCGCCCTGGCGCGCGCGCTGGTCAACGAGCCGCGCGTGCTGTTGCTGGACGAGCCACTGGGCGCGCTAGACCTGAAACTGCGTGAGCAAATGCAGTTCGAGCTAAAGTCCCTGCAGCGACGCCTGGGCATTACCTTCATCTACGTCACCCATGACCAGGGCGAAGCACTGTCCATGTCGGACCGCGTTGCGGTGTTCAATGCCGGTCGCATCGAGCAGGTGGATACGCCCGCGCAGTTGTATCGGCAGCCGCGCACCGAATTCGTCGCGCGCTTCGTGGGTACGTCCAACGTCCTCAGTGGTGAAAAGGCACGGCAATTGTGTGGCAGCGATGTTGCTTTCTCCCTTCGGCCCGAACACATTCGCCTTGCGCCGAGCATTGCCGTGGGCGAACTGGAACTGTGCTTCCCGGCAGTGGTTGAGGACGTACAGTTCCACGGCGCGAGCAGCCGCCTCCGCGTGCGCTTGCAGGCTGGACAGGAACTGGTGTTGAGCATGCCGAGCGATGCGTCATCACCGTTGCCGGTACCAGGTGCGCAGGTGTTCGCCTGTTGGCCCCGGTTGGCGATGGTGCCGCTCGAGGCCGCCCGGGAACAAGAAGCATCCGCATGAATTCGCCGGTGCGTGCCATCGGCATCGCCTTGCATCGCAAGCGCGGCCTGCTGCCGGCGCTCCTGCTGGGTCCACCGCTGTCGTGGATGGGCATCGTCTACCTCGGCGCGTTGCTCGCGCTGCTGTGGCAGGGACTGCACGGCTTCGACGATTTCTCGATGCTGGTGCTGCCGACGCTGACGTTGCACAACTACGCGCAGATCTTTGCCCAGGCGAACTTCGACATCGTGCTGCGCACTCTGGCGATGGCGGTAGCCGTCACCCTGGGCTGCGCGCTTATCGCGTTCCCGATTGCCTATTACATGGCGCGGCACGCCAGCACGCGCATCAAGGGCTTGTTCTACGTCGGCGTGATGCTGCCCATGTGGGCAAGCTACATCGTCAAGGTCTACAGCTGGTCGGTGATCCTGGCGCGCGGCGGCATTGTCTTCTGGATCGTTGCGCAGTTGCACCTGTCGTGGTTGCTGGACTGGCTGTTGAGCCTGCCCTACGTCGGCGGCATATCGTTGTCGACCTCAAACATCGGACGCTTCTTCGTGTTTACCTATGTCTGGCTACCGTTCATGGTGTTGCCGATCCAGGCGGCGCTCGAACGCGTGCCGGCCAACCTCGTGCAAGCCTCCACCGACCTCGGCGCGCG
>JAYSXN010000243.1:0-1567 GCA_043717405.1 Gammaproteobacteria bacterium | reverse complement strand
GTCGGTCGCGCAGTCACTGGCCATCAAGCGGCCAGCATCGGCTCCAACGCCGAACTGCGCGGGCTGGGCGCGGGCAAGCTGGCGAGCGCTCTGTCGGGCGGCAAACGGTATGCACTGACGCACAGTGGCCAATGGGCTGCAAGCTTCAAGCTTGGCCAGACCCATGCACGATGACACCCCTTATTGGGGCAATGCGGCGGGTTGAAGTTTTTTGTACGCAGCTGCAATGTGTTGACCCAGATCAATGCGGCCGTCACTGCCGAAATCTATTCTTGGCGTGGTGCCGGTGACCGTGTCGCCGGCCCATATTCCGCCTGGATTCTTTACCGACCGCCTATGCCACCGATCGACCTGAAAAGGGATATTGAAGACACCCAGCGCGTCTTGGGGCAGTGCGCCGCGCCAGCGCCCCCATTGCCGTTGCCGGCGCAGGGTCTCAGCGGCGCGCAGGCACGGCAGCGCCTCGCCCGGGACGGCCCCAACCAGCAGCGTCGCAGCGAGCGCTCCTTGGAGGCCTTGCGCGACCTGTCGAGTCCGCGTGCGCTGGTAGAGCGTGACGGAAGGGCCCAGCCGGTCGCCGCGCGCGATCTGGTGGTCGGCGATATCGTCTTGCTGGCCGAGGGCGAACGTATACCGGCAGACGTCCATTTGCTCACTGTCGCCAACTTTGCCGTCGACGAGTCTTTGCTAACCGGCGAATCGGCGCCTGTAGTCAAGCAGTCGGCTGCATGTGGGAGCAACGACGGCAAAATGACCGCGGCGTCTGAGCTCGATCGAAACTCGCTGGCCTACTCCGGCACGTTGGTCACGCGTGGTACGGCGCGTGGCAGCATCGTGGCGACGGGCGCGCGCAGCGCCTTGGGTCGTATCGGTCAATCGCTTGCAGAAATTGTGGTTGAGACAACGCCGATCCAGCAGGAAACACGCCGGGTGGTCAAACGGATTGCGATCGTCGGCCTGGCGCTGGCCGCTGTCCTGGCCGTCGTCTATGGGGTGGTGCTGGGTGACTGGCTCCGCGGGCTGCTCGCTGGCTTGACGCTTGCAATGGCGATCCTGCCCGAAGAACTGCCGGTGGTGCTGACCTTGTTCCTGGGGTTGGGAGCCTGGCGCCTGGCTCGCGAAAAGGTCCTTGCGCGCAGCATCCCGGCTGTGGAGCTGCTGGGCGCGACGACCGTGCTGTGCGTTGACAAGACCGGTACCTTGACCGCCAACCGCATGCTGGTGCGGCGCTTGTGGTCGGAACAGGCGGCATACCTATCCACCGTGACCGATGCCGGGGTGCTGCAGGAGGAGTTGCACGGCGTTCTCGAGTACGCGGTGCTCGCAAGCCACCGCCGTGCTTTCGACCCGATGGAGACAGCCATTGGCGAAGCGGGCAGGCGATTGCTGGCAGGTACGGAGCATCTCCACAGTGACTGGACACTGGTGAACGATTACCCCTTGTCTCCCGAACTGCTCGCAATGTCGCGCGTCTGGCAATCCCCCGACAAGGCGGCGCGTCTGATCGCAGCCAAAGGCGCGCCCGAGGCCATCGTCGACCTTTGTCACCTCGACGCCGAGCGAAGCG
>JAYSXN010000242.1:0-4828 GCA_043717405.1 Gammaproteobacteria bacterium | reverse complement strand
TGGGCGAATCGTTCCGCATGGTGCAGCAGCAACTCGAGCAGGTGCAGCGCGGTCTGGGCGAGATGCAGAGCCTGGCCACCGGCGTCGGCGATCTCAAGCGAGTGCTGGGCAACGTCAAGACGCGCGGTATTTTTGGCGAGGTGCAGCTGGCCGCCATCCTGGAGCAAATGCTGACGCTTGAGCAGTACAGCGCCAACGTGGTGACCGTGCCGGGCAGTTCGGAGCGCGTGGAGTTCGCGATCAAGTTTCCGGGCCAGACTGATTCGCTGGAGTCGCACATGTGGCTGCCGGTGGACGCCAAGTTTCCGCGTGAAGATTACGAGCGCCTGCTCGATGCCCAGGAATGCGCTGACGCCGAAGCCGCGGGACTTGCCGGCGCGGCGTTGGAGCGGCGCATGCGCGAGGAAGCGCGGACGATCTCGCAGAAATACATTTCACCGCCGCACACCACGGATTTTGCCATCATGTTCCTGCCCACCGAGGGCCTTTACGCCGAAGTCTTGCGCCGGCCCGGGCTGGTGGAGGCCTTGCAACGCGACCACCGCGTTGTCATCGCCGGGCCGACTACTTTGTCGGCAATCCTCAACTCGCTGCGCATGGGCTTCCGCACGCTCGCCATCGAAAAACGCTCGAGTGAAGTCTGGCAGGTGCTGGGTGCCGTGCGCACCGAGTTCGGCAAGTTCGGTACGGTTCTGGACAAGGTCCGCAAGCAGATCGGCAACGTCACCAACACGCTGGAAGAAACCGGCCGACGCAGCCGGGCCATCGAACGCAAGCTGCGCGACGTGGAAGTGACCGGTTTGCCAGACACGCAGCAACGGCTCGGCCCGGCGATCACGTTCATCGATGAAGACGCCGAAGCTGAAAACGATAACGAAAACGGCGCGGAATGATCCGCGCCGTTTCGTAAGGGCAGAGCTACGATTATTACGCGACCGGGCGCGCCACGTGCTCGGTTCCGTTGGCCAGGTGGCTGGAGCGGCGACTGAAGGCGAAATAGACCACCAGCCCGATTACCGCCCAGATGCAGAAGTACTTGATGGTCGGGTTCCAGCCCAGGCTGAAGAACAGCAACACGCAGCCGGCCATCGCCAGGGGACCCACCAGCCAGATAGCCGGCGTGCGGAAGGGCCGTGGACGGTTCGGTTCTACGCGACGCAACACCATCACGCCCAACGCGACCATGAAGAACGCGAACAGCGTGCCCGAGTTGGAGATATCGGCAAGCACGCCGACCGGGAACATCGCCGCGAACAAGGCCACGGCCACGCCGGTGATCATCGTCACCACGTGCGGCGTGTGATAGCGCGGATGCACTTCGGCAAACGCCTTCGGCATCAGGCCGTCGCGGGCCATGGTGAACAGGATACGGGTCTGGCCGTAGATCATCATCAGCACCACCGAGGGCAGCGCCAGGATTGCCGCGCTACCCACGATGCGGGCCACGAGTGGGTGATGGATCTCGCGCAGGATCCAAGCGAGCGGATCCTTGGCCTGCGACAACGGGCCACCCGGCTGCGCGCCGGCGGCACCGACGGCGGTGTAGGCCACCAGCAGGTAGAACACCGTGCAGATCGCCAGTGAGCCGATCAGGCCGATAGGTATGTTGCGGTTCGGATTGATGGTCTCCTCGGACGCGGTGGACACTGCATCGAAGCCGACGTAGGCGAAGAAGATGGAAGCGGCTGCACCGAGCACGCCGGTACCCGACAACGGGGTGCCCCAGCCGTTGGGCAACATGGGCTGGAAGTTGCCCGGATGGCTCATCGCCACCGGCAGCGCCAGGATGATGAACAAGGTCAGCGCGGCGATCTTCACCATCACCAGCACGGAGGTGAACTTGGCGGACTTGGAGGTGCCAGCGACCAGCAGCCAGGTCACGGCCAGCGCGACCAGGAAAGCCACGAGGTTGAAGCCGCCCTTGACGATCGAGCCATCGGCCTGGGTGATGGTGTCCCAGGGGCCGGCTTGCAGCCAGCTGGGCAATCCCGCCCCTACACTGGCGAGGAACCCGTTGGCGTATCCGGACCAACCGACCGCTACTGCGCTCGCCGCTACCGCGTATTCGAGGATCAGCGCCCAGCCGACCATCCAGGCAACCAGTTCACCCAGCACCGCGTATGAATAGGTGTAGGCCGATCCGGCCACCGGCACCATGGCCGCGATCTCGGCGTAGACCAGCGCGGTCAGCGCGCAAACGAATCCGGAAATGATGAAGCTGTACATCATGCCGGGGCCGGCTTTCTGCGCCGCGACCGAGGTCAGCACGAAGATACCGGTGCCGATGATGGCGCCGATGCCGAGCATGGTCAGTGAGAATGCGCCGAGCTGCCTTTTGAGGCTGCGCTTTTCGGCGGTGGCGAGAATCAGGTCCAACGGCTTGACGCGCTCGAATAACATTGCCTTCCCCTGTAGCGTTATGAGAACGCCAGGCACGACCGCCTGGCGCTTGCCAACCGCTGGCCCAAGCACGGGCCAATCCCCCGGTAACATAAGCGACACGGCCCGGGGCGGCAAGGGTCGGCCCTGCTGAAGAGCGCGCCGCGCCCGATGAACGCGCCAGGTTTCCTCAATCCACTTGCAGCTCGAGCGTTCCCCACAGCCAGCCGCTCTTTTTTCCGCACAGGGTCCGGGCCATGTGCCCTTTGGCAATTGGCATCCGGCACAGTGGACCCAACCCCAGATCCCGCAAGCCGCTCGCCAGACGCGAGTGCGATTGGAAGAATGGGGTGAGCCAGCGGCTGGCCGCCTGGTAGTAACGCAGGTGATCGCTGCGACGCCGGGAGTAGTCGGCGAGCGTGGCGGCGACGTCATTGCCACGGCTGAAGCAGTGCGCGAGGACCATCGCATCCACCAGCGCCAGGTTGGCGCCCTGGCCCAGTTGCGGACTGGTCGCATGTGCGCAGTCGCCAAGGCAGACGACCCGGCCTTCGTGCCATGCGTCCATGCGCACGTCGGCGTAGGCAGCAAAGCTGAGCTGATCGAAATGAGTGATGTGATCCAGCACCGCCCCAATGGGCGCAAGCGCAAGCACTTGCTCCTTCCATGCTTGCAGGCCGGCGGCGCGCCAAGCTGGAACGTCGCACGTCGGCAAACTCCAGAACAGGCTGATCTGCGCGGCCGCGCCAGCGTCCATCGCGATACCCGTCGGCATCAGGCCAAGCATGCGCTCGGCGCGGTGGAACCACTGGCGAAGCACGCCAGGGGTGATGCCCGGGTCGGGAACCAGTGCCCAGACTGCGCCCCAGGGATAGGCGCTTGCCTGCTGTCGGATTCCGAGGGCGCTGCGCAAGTTTGAGCGCACCCCGTCGGCGACGACCAGGCAATCGAAGGATCCCAACGGGTCATCGCTGGTGAATAGATCAACGCTTTCACGTCGCTGGACCAAGCCGGTGACCGGGCAGCCCACGCGGACATCGATGCCTCGCGCGCGCAGTGCATCCCACAGCACCGAAAACAGCACGCCTCGATTCAACCCCAGGCCGAACGATTCTTCCGAACAGTCGGCATAGCGGACGTCGAGTATCGTCCGCCCACCAGCGTTGGTGCCGTGCAGCCGATGCACGCGCGCAGCATGTTTCAGCACAGTCTCAAGCAAGCCCAACGCCTTCAATACCTGCATGCCGGTAGGCTGCAGCAGGATGCCCGCGCCTATCGCGGTCGGTTGGTCCACACGTTCGAACACAGTGACTTGGTGTCCCGCGTCGGCCAGGAACAACGCGCTTGCGGCGCCCGCCGTGCCTCCCCCGACCACAGCGATGTCCAGCAGCTTCCCCATTTTCCATCCGCGCAGCCACCCGGAAGGCGACTGCTGGATGATCGCATGGCCGCAACGCTATCGGTCGAAGGTAGCGCTTTCAACCATTTCCATCACTTCTTTTCCTTGGCCTCCTGGACCACCTCGGCTGCTTCCTTCGCGGCATTTTCCGTTTCAATCGCGACGACCTTGCCATCCATTGCGTTGACGTTGACTTCGCGTATCTTTCCGTTGCGCTTGGCGATGTCGAACGAATAAATCAGCTTGCCGCCTTCGCGCTCCAGTTCACCGCTCTTGATCTTGCCGTGGACCGAGTGCAGCGCGATCGTCCTGGCCTGGCTCATGGATATTTTCGCCTCGCCTGGTTGCGGAGCCGGTGCAGTGGCAGCGCAAGCCAGTACCGGGAATCCAAAAGCGACCGTCATTGCCAGCGCGTTGAGTGTTGCTGCTTTCATTGTGCTTCTCCAATCCGCCGAGCGGCGGGCGAAGAGATGCTGCACCGCCAGGAGTGAACGCGCAGCCAACCAACAACCACCGGTCGCGTCGCAGCTGGCACTTAACGGCAGCCTGAGAATTGCCTGAGAACGCACGTCCAGTGGACGCCTTAGCATCGGGCGAATAACAGCCGGATTGGCAGCATGCAGGTCGACTTGCGTCGAACCGAAAACCCAGTAACGCAGTTGCCTGTCAGCGCCGTGGTGATCACGCGCGACGAGGCCGATCGGATTGGCCGGTGTCTGGCTTCGCTGGTCACGTTGTGCGATGAGGTCCTGGTGATGGACTCCGGCTCCACCGACGACACTGTTGCCATCGCGCGCGCCGCTGGCGCAACAGTGATCGAGCAAAAATGGCTTGGATTTGCAGAGCAAAAGAACGCCGTCGTCGCCCAGGCAAGCAACAAATGGGTCCTGCTGCTCGATGCCGATGAGTGGCTGGGCAACGGCGCCGCGGAAGCAATCACGGAACTGCACGTGAGCGGGCGCATCGAGGAATGCGACGTCTGGCGCCTGCAGCGCAGGACACATTTCCTTGGCAAGGCCTTGCGTTTCGGTGGTTGGGGACGCGAATCGG
>JAYSXN010000241.1:0-1572 GCA_043717405.1 Gammaproteobacteria bacterium | reverse complement strand
GCTCGGTGATCACGATGCCCAGGTGCCCGATCACACAGTCGGCGACCCCTTGGTTGATGCTGTCCAGTGTCGGCCGATGGCGAAACGGCCCCGGCATCAGCTCAGCATCAGCGAACGCGCAGCAGGCCCGGGCGCCACGGCTGGGTGTAGCCTTCGCGCGCGAAGCCGGAGCTGGTGCCATAACCGGTGCCGAAGTCGCGGGTGCGCTGGCGATGCATGCGGTCCTGCAATTCGTCGCGGCGCGAGGCCAGCCATTCGGCGCGTCCGACGGCGGACGGATTCATGCCTCGGCGGTCGGCCTCGCCCTGGCGGTAATCGCAGAATTCTTCGTATGCGTCCAGTTCGTGGCGCAACTCGCGCACGCACAGCTCGATGGCGATCGCGTCGTCGAAGTAGCCAAGCACCGGCACGTTGTCCGGGATGATGTCCTTCGGATCGGCGAAATACACCAGCGCCGACAGCACGCGCTGGCGGTCTTCGTCGGGCAGCGCCCAGCCTTCGTCGCGAACCATCGCGATCAACGCATCGAGCTTGTCCAGGCGCTCGATGATGAAGTCGGGCAGTTGCAGGCTCCCGGCGTCCTCAAGCAGCTTGCCGGCGGCTTCAATCACTTCGTCGGAGGTCTTGCTGCCGGCGGTGAAGGTGGCGGCCTTGATCGCTTGGTTGAAATGTTCCAGGTCGCGGTCGGACAGTTCGAAGCTGATGGCAAGGGGCATGGTGGGTCCGGGTGGGTTCGCAAGAGCACAAAGCCTAGGCGCAGGGGCTGGCGCCGTCAATCGAAGCGCTCGGTGCCTGCGTTTACAGGATGGGGATGAAGCCGGCGCCGAATACGGTGAGTACGCGCGTGTAGATCATCTTCAGGCTCAGGTTGACCTCGGGAAAATCGCCGACGTCCTCGTAGCATGCGGCGAATCCCGGATCCGAGGGGGGCAGCGGCGCGCAGCCGGGCTTGAGCTGGTAGCTGGTAGCGTAGGGCAGCGGCCAGACGTCGAATATCGGCAACTTTTCCGACAGCTTGCCCAGGTTGTAGTTCAGCGCCCACAGCACGGGCAGACGCGCTCGTGGGGCGATCACCCACGCGTTGCCCGGCGCCATGTCGCGGCGGATGCTCGCCGCCAGCGCCTGCGCAAACGTGGCGTCATGCACCATCACCAGGCTCTCGGTGTTGTAGTCGTTGGAGCGCGGGTCGAAGTTGTGGCTGCCGACGATGCCGATTTGTCCGTCCACGACCATGGACTTGGAATGCAGCCCGATGCGCACGCCGGCGTGCTTGAGCGGTACCGGGCCGCGGCCACGATGCGAACCCATGCCGGGGCCGGCATCGGACAGGGTCGCGGCCTCCCGGTCGGTATTCAGGCTGCCCGGCATGTCGGCGGGAAACGGCTTGTATTCGTAGATCTGGAAGCCCAGTTCGCGCAGGTACAAGCGCTTGTACTTGTGCGAGATGGCGTACACCGGCAACGCGTCGGTGGCGGCCAGCGAATTGGTCGACACCAGCACCGACACGGGTGGCTCGCGCTGGTGCAGCTGGCGAAACAGGCGCCGGGCCTGGCGAGACATCACCAGGTACGG
>JAYSXN010000025.1:0-2505 GCA_043717405.1 Gammaproteobacteria bacterium | reverse complement strand
GCTTGTCCTGGGCCAGGATCGCGTCGAGGATGGCGTCCGATATCTGGTCGGCCATCTTGTCCGGATGACCTTCGGACACGGATTCGGAGGTGAAGAGGTGGCTGCTCATCGTGGCGTTATATCCCTTGATTCGGATGAAAGGATGTGGAGGACGCGAATCATACACGCCGGCGGCCGTCCGGGCATCCTTAACAAGCCGGTGTTGGACAAAAGTTAAACCCTTTCGGCTGGCTGAACTGCCGCCGTTGCTGCCGGTTGACGCGGCGCCTGAGTTACCGCAGAGTCGGGCGCGATTTGAGCGGACGACAGCGACCGCCAAGCTTTCACGCTGCGCTGCAGCGCTTTCCGAGTGGGTCGGGTGCGTGCTGTAACAAAACAAACGCGCCGCTTCTACGGCGTTCGACATGCAACCACCTGCTCAGGAAAAATCAATGAACCAGCAATTCAAGCGCGGCACCGTGCTCGCTGCCGTGATCGCCAGCGTGCTTGCCGGCGGCGCCACTGTTACCGCATCAGCTCGCGAGGCCGACCACGACGACGCCACCGCCCGCCGCCAGGCAATGGACGAGTGGTACAACGAATCCTATTCCCAGCGCGGCCACGCCAACGCCAATGCGCGCACGCACAAGAAGGCGCTGTTTTCGCCAAGCTACGAGCGCTTCCTGATGCAGGCGGCGATGCGCGAACGCCAGCGCAACGGCGCACTGCTGCCACGCAGCGGCACCTCGAAGACCGTGATCAGCTCAGCCATTGCGCCGGCTTCGACCGGAACGACGTGGGCAAACATTGGGCCTACCAAGGCCAACTATGAACAAAATGGCGGCACCACGCTGAACGTCAGCGACGCCGGCCGCGTTCGCAACATCATCACCGACCCGGCGACGCCGAGCACCGTGTACGTGGCCTTCGCCGGCGGCGGCGTCTGGAAGTCGACCGACGGCGGCGCGTTCTGGAACGCCAAGACCGAAACACTTGGCTCGCTGTCGGTCGGTTCGCTGGAAATGGATCCGAACAATTCCAACACCCTGTACCTGGGCCTCGGCGATCCGTTCGACGGCACCGGCATAGGCTTGGTGAAGTCCACCGACGGCGCCAACACCTGGTCTGCGCCGATCTATCTCGGCGCGTCCAGCGTGATCCCGGACATCGCCGTGGTACCAGGCAACTCCAGCATCGTGCTAGTTGCCACCAACAAGGGCCTGTACCGGTCGACCGATGGCGGCGCGACCTACGGCAACATTGCCCTTGCCACCGGTTCCACCGAGCTTCCCTACGTCTGGTCGATCGCTTCCGGCGGCGGCAGCAACTGGGTGATTAGCCTGGAAGCGAGCCCGAGCGCGACCGCGACCGATGGCCAGATCTGGCGTTCGGCCGATAACGGTGCCACCTGGACGCGCAGCACCAGCGGTCTCACCGATGCCGGCGGTTTGGCGCGCATGACCGTCAGCTCGGCGCCTTCGCTACGTAGCACCATGTACGCACTCGCCGCCAAGTCGACCTTCACTGGCAGCAACGATTTCGCCAACCTGTTCAAGTCGACCAATGGCGGCAGCACCTGGACGCCGATGGGCGCTACGACTTCGCACAACCGCACCACGGTCAAGGCCTACACCAACAAGAACACCGAGTCGGGCACGCTGGCCACGCTGCTCAACGGCCAAGGCTGGTATGACCAGATGGTCGTGGTCGATCCGGCCAATCCGAACAACGTGTTCTTCGGCGGCGCACTGCTGGTGGCGAAAACCGCCGATGGCGGCGGTACCTACAGCCAGGTAAGCAACTGGCTGGCACAGTTCGGCCTGCCGTATGTGCATGCCGACATCCACGCAGGGCATTTCTCCAATGATGGCAAGCTGTATGTCGGCTCCGATGGCGGCATCTTCGTGTCCAGCACCGCCGGCACGTCGTGGACGGCCGCATTGAACGAAGGCATCGCCTCGCACTTGGCCTACCAGGTCGGTTCCAGCACCGCCAACATCAATGCAGTGATTGTCGGCCTGCAGGACAACGGCACGCGCGTGCGTACCGGTACCGGCACCATCTTCAACCAGGAGATCGGCGGCGACGGCTTTGGCGTGGACGTCAACCAGACCAATGCCAACCTGATGCTGGGCAGCCTGTACTACTCGCGTATACAGAAGAGTACCGATGCGGGACTGAACTTTGTCTCGGCCTGCTCTGGCATCACCGAGTGCAACAACTCCAGCACCGCGCCGTTCACCACCGTGCTGTCGCGCTGGGCTGGTGACAGCACCGGCAACACGCTGTACACCTTCAGCAACACCAAGGTGTACAAGACCACCAACTATGCCGGCGCCTGGACCGCGCTGGGCGTCACTGGACTGCCGACGACGAGCTTGTACCTGCGCGGCGTAAGCGGCGCCAAGAGCAACGCCAATGTCATCGGCGTGGTGGCCAATTCGGGCCGCGTGTTCCTGACCAACAACGGCGGCTCGACCTGGACCACGCCGACGACGCTGCCGAACAATGGCTTCAGCCTCAGCT
>JAYSXN010000240.1:0-1573 GCA_043717405.1 Gammaproteobacteria bacterium | reverse complement strand
GAGTTGTCTGCGCAGGATGTGCTTGATTTTGACGCCGCGCACGTGGTGCTGGCGACCGGTTGCCACTGGCGCCGGGACGGCTATGGCCGCAGCAATGCCGGCGCGGTGCCAGGTTTCGAGTTGCCGAACGTATTCACGCCCGACGACGTGATGTCCGGCGCATTCGCGCGCGAAGCGCCGCCCGGCGACGTGCTGTTGTTCGACGATGATTATTTTTACCTGGGCAGCGTGATCGCCGAAGTGCTCAGCGCGCAGGGCCGCCGCGTCATCTACGCCACACCCGATGAAACCATCGCTTCCTGGAGCGCCAACACGCTGGACTACCGCTACATCCACAAGCGCCTGTACTCGCTTGGCGTAGAGCAGTTGCCGGCGCACAACATTGCCGGCTTCGACGGCAGCGTGGCGCGGCTTGAGCATATCTGGTCAGGCAAACCGCGCGACGTTAAGTGCGCGGCGGTAATCACCTTGACGGCGCGGCTGCCCAATGAAGCGCTGGTGTTGGCGCTGCGTGCACGTGAAAACGAGTGGGCCGACGCGGGCATCGCCAGCGTGCAGGCGATTGGCGATGCGCTGGCGCCCGGGCTGATCGCGCACGCGGTGTATGCCGGCCACCGCTATGCGCGCGACCTGGACGAGCCGGCGCGTGGCGACGTGCCGTTCCGTCGGCACCTGCATGTGACGCTGACGGATTAGGCAGCGCAATTCAACCCGGCGCGACTGGCCCAAGTAGCGCGCTCAAGCCGCTCCAGCGCTGCGCCTTGCGCGCGATCGCCTCGCGCAGAACCGGCTCACTGCACCACACGGTGACCTCGCTGCGGCAGCGGGTCAGCCCGGTGTACAACAGTTCGCGCGAAATCACGCGCGCGCCGAGTTCAGGCAAGGCCAGCAGCACGCGCTCGAACTCGGATCCTTGCGACTTGTGCACGGTCAGCGCAAACGCCGATTCGTGCGCGGGCAGCGCCGCGGGCAGCCAGGCGCGTGGGCCGCCGGCGGCATCGAACCAGACGCGCAGTTCGCCGTCGGCGTCGGGCCAGGCAATGCCGATGTCGCCATTGAACAACTGGTGACGGTAGCTGTTCTGCACCACCAGCACCAATCGTCCGGCAAAAAAACCATCGCCCCGCCGCTGCGGATCCAGTGCCGTGGCGATGAGCGTGTTCAAGGTCTGGCTGCCTGCCGCGCCTTCGCGCAGCGCGGTCAACACGCGAAACTGGCGCGCGGCCGCGAGCGCGGAAGCGACATCGGCTGCCGCCTGCATGGCTCGGTAGGCCGGCAGCGCCTGCGCAAGTACCGCCTCCGCCAGCGCGCGGTCGCTGCCCTGGCGCCAGTGCACGCCGCGGAAGCTGTCGCTTTCGAGCCCCGCAACCGCCGCGGCCGCTTCGCCATCGCGTACCAGCGCGGCCAGCTGGGCAACATCCACGCCGGTGCCTTGCCGGTGGCTGTATTCCAGGTGCACCCGTTGCGGCAGGCCGGCATCGCACAGTGCTGCCAGTACATCGCCGGTTTCAACGGACGGCAATTGATCGCGATCACCGATCAGCAGCAAGGTCGCGTCGCGCGGTACGGCGTC
>JAYSXN010000239.1:0-1574 GCA_043717405.1 Gammaproteobacteria bacterium | reverse complement strand
GCGTAACCGCCGCCATCTGAATGGCCGCTTGCATGCAGCGGCCGCAATCGACGCGCCTGCCGCTTGTGACTACAGTGACGATGGAGGAGACAATCATGACCCTTTCCAGCCCGGTACCCGCCGCGTCGCATGCGCGCATCGATGCCGATGCCTATGCGCGACTTTATGCCCAATCCATTGCTGATCCGGATCGATTCTGGCTCGGCGTAAGCCGCCGCCTGGACTGGCTGCGGGCGCCGACGCTTGGCGACGAGTCGAATTTTGCGCGCGATGACCTGCGCATCCGCTGGTTCGGCGACGGCCAGCTCAATGTCGCGGCGAACTGCCTTGACCGCCATCTGGCCACGCGTGGCGACAAGACCGCGATCATCTTCGAACCCGACGATCCCGCCCAGCCCGCCGAGCACATCAGTTATCGGCAGTTGCATGCGCGCGTGTGCCGCCTGGCCAATGCGCTGTTGCACCTGGGCATCGTCAAGGGTGATCGCGTCACCATTTACCTGCCTATGATTCCCGATGCCGCGGTGGCGATGCTCGCCTGCGCGCGCATCGGCGCGGTGCACTCTGTGGTGTTCGGCGGGTTTTCGCCGGACTCGCTGGCCGGGCGCATCGCCGATTGCGATTCGCGGCTGGTGATCACCGCCGACGAGGGCCGTCGCGGTGGCCGCAGCGTGCCCCTGAAGGCCAATGTCGACCAGGCCTTGAAGCGCGCCGGCACCAATAGCGTGGAAACCGTGCTCGTCGTACGGCACACCGGCGCCGGCGTCGGCATGCAGATGCCGCGCGACCGCTGGTTCGACGCCGTGGTGGACATCCAGCCCGATGACTGCCCGGCGCAGGCGATGGCGGCGGAGGATCCGCTTTTTATCCTATACACCTCCGGCAGCACCGGCAAACCGAAAGGCGTGTTGCATACGAGCGGCGGTTACCTGGTGTTTGCCAGTTACACGCATGAGTGTGTATTCGACCTGCGCGAGGACGACGTGTACTGGTGCACCGCCGATGTCGGCTGGATCACCGGCCACAGTTACATCGTGTACGGCCCACTCGCCAATGGCGCGACCACGCTGATGTTCGAGGGCGTGCCGACGTGGCCGGATTTTTCCCGCTTCTGGCAGGTCATCGACAAGCACCGCGTTTCTATTTTCTATACCGCGCCTACTGCGATCCGCGCGCTGATGCGCGAGGGCGACGCGCCGGTGAAGGCCACCTCGCGTGGCTCGCTACGCCTGCTCGGCACGGTCGGTGAACCGATCAATCCGGAGGCGTGGCGCTGGTACTGCGAGGTGGTCGGCGATGGCCGCTGCCCGGTCGTCGATACCTGGTGGCAGACCGAGACCGGCGGCATCCTGATCACGCCGCTTCCCGGCGCAACGGTGTTGAAGCCGGGTTCGGCGACGCGGCCATTCTTCGGCGTGCAACCAGCACTGGTGGATGCGCAAGGCGAGCTGCTCGAAGGCGCGGCCAGTGGCAATCTCGTGCTGCTGGCCAGTTGGCCCGGGCAGATGCGCACCGTCTACGGCGACCATGCACGCTTCGTTGAAACCTATTTCAGCACCTATCCGGGCATGTAC
>JAYSXN010000238.1:0-4848 GCA_043717405.1 Gammaproteobacteria bacterium | reverse complement strand
GCTTGTTTCAGGCGCTTGCAGCCGCGTGCCGCACGCCAGGACCAATACGGAGAGGTGTCCGAGTGGTTTAAGGAGCACGCCTGGAAAGTGTGTGTACGATTTAAAACCGTACCGAGGGTTCGAATCCCTCTCTCTCCGCCACCGCTTTCAATGGTGGCCCTTGTCGGCCCCTCGCGACGATAGGTTGAAAACTCCGCCAGGGCCGGAAGGCAGCAACGGTATTGACTGATTCGGGCGCCGAGGCCAGCCGGCAAGGGCTGCCACCCTTTCCCTTCACGGATGCAGCCACTGTCTGTCGCCACTGGCATAGTGCTCGTGTTTCCAGATCGGCAAACGCAGTTTCACCTCGTCGATGATCCAGCGGCATGCTACGAAAGCGGCGTCCCGGTGACCGGCGCAGACGCCGACCCAGACCGCCATTTCGCCTAGCTCCAGCCTGCCGATCCGATGCACGCAGGCGGCATCGATGATCTCGAAGCGAGCCTTGGCATCGGCGATGAGCTTTTCCCCTTCCGAGCAGGCAAGCGCCACGTACGCCTCGTAGGACAATGCCGAGACTGGCTGCCCATCGTTGTTGTTGCGCACCCAGCCCTCGAAGCTTGCGTAGGCGCCTGCGCGGTGCGACAGCAGCCGCGTGCGCAACAGCGTCACGTCGAAAGCCTCCATCGCCAGCTTGAAACACACCTCAGCCACCCGACACCGGCGGCAGGAACGCGACCTCGGCGCCGTCCAGCACCGGGTGTTCCCAATCGCAGAACTCGCCATTCATCGACACACGCAGACGCCCGATTGGCAACTTGAAATCGTGGCGCTCGGCAACTGTCGCGTACAGCTCGCGCAACGAGGCCGGACGCGCCACCTGCTCACTCGAAACGCCAGCGGCATCCCGAAGAGTTGCGAAGTACAGCACGGTCACGCTCATGGATTGCCGACGCGCCGCTTGCCGCCGCTTTTTTCCAGCAGGCGCGCCGGGCCCAGCACGATGTCATGCGACAAAGCCTTGCACATGTCGTACACGACCAGCGCCGCGACCGTTGCGCCAGTCAATGCTTCCATCTCCACGCCCGTGCGATGCGTGGTGCGAACCGTGCACTCGATGCGCACCTGCGTTGCGTCCAGCCAGCCAATGTCAAAATTGCAGGCATCTATCGGCAACGCATGGCAGAACGGAATGAGTTCGCTGGTGCGCTTGACCGCCATCGTGCCGGCGATGACGGCGGTGTCGAAGACCGGTCCCTTTGCACTGCGTTCGACGTTGGCGCGCAGGGCCGCCGCTGCACCGTCGGGAAAAACCAGCAGGCATTCGGCCCTGGCCATGCGCGCGGTTACCGGCTTGTCTGACACATCGACCATGGTTGGCCGTCCGTCTGCATCAACGTGGCTGAGCTTGCTTGCAGTCGTCATCTAGCCGCCTATGAAAAACATTTCGATTTTTTTGGAAGCACGGGGGTGTGCCGAGCTTGACTCATCTTCAAGACGCGCGGCGCGCAGCTCACTGTAACGATCCGAGCGCACGCGCCACAGCGAAGCCAGCCGCGCGACCAGCGCCTGCTCGCCGTCCGCAATTGCCTGGCGCACGCCGGTACCGGCAGCGGCGAACAGGCAGGTGAAGACCTGGCCATCGGCCGAAAGTCGCGCCCGATGGCAGTCGCCGCAGAAAGGAGCACTGACCGAGCTGACGAAACCAATTTCGCCGTGGCCGTCCACGAAGGCATGGCGCGCCGCAACTTCACCTCGGTATCCAGGCTGCAAGGCGCGCAAGGACCAGCGCGCGGAGATGCGCTCAAGCAACTCACGCGAGGGCACGACGGCTTGCGCCGTCCAGCCGTTGCAACTGCCCACGTCCATGTATTCGATGAAACGCAGCACGTGGCCACTGCCGCGGAAGTGCTGCACCAGAGGCATCACCTGGCCCTCATTGACCCCACGCTGCACGACGGTATTGAATTTGATGTTGGTGAATCCTGCTGCCTCGGCGGCGCTGATTCCAGCCAGCACGTCGGCGATCTCGCCGCGACCGCCGGACAGCTGACGGAAGATTTCCGGATCCAGCGCATCGATACTTATGGTCAGGCGTTGCAGCCCGGCCTCGCGCAAGGCGCGCGCCTTTCCCGCGAGCAGCGAGGCATTGGTGGTCAATGCAAGGTCATCGATCCCCGGAATCGCCGCCAGTCGCCGCACCAGCTGCGGCAGGTCCTTGCGCAACAGCGGCTCGCCACCGGTGAGCCGGACCTTGCTCACGCCGAGCCGCGCGAAAGCGCGCACGGCCATCTCGATTTCATCGAAATCCAGGCGACTCGCGCTGTCGAGGGGCGTCTCGTCGGCGACGCGTCCTTCAGGCATGCAATACGGGCAGCGATAATTGCAGGTCTCAATTACCGACACGCGCAGGTCGTGCAGCGGCCGGCCGAGTCGATCCGCGACGACCATGCCTTGGGCGGGAAGACTCGCGTGCTCCAGCTGTGCGTTCATCACGCCTGCACCGCCGGCAAGGGATCAGGCAGCGCCAGCAACCCGCCGGCGTCGGCTACCTTGTGCGAACGCTCGCGCATGGCCTGGCCATCGGCACTGGAACCGTAGTGATAAAGCACGCAACGGGCCAGCAATTGCGCTGGGTATTCGCGCTCGAGGTCAGCGATGCCACTGTGCGATGGATTGCCGATGAGCGCGCAGTCGTGCGCGATTACTTCAGCTGCGGCAGCAAATCGCGCAAGCATTTCCGGAATGGGCCGGGTGTCGCCAGTCCACACGAATGAACCGGCCAGGCGCAGGCCAAAGGCGGAGTCCGGCAAGTGATGGCGCACCGGGAAAACGTCGAACCACCAAGCTTCATGCCAGAAGCCGCGCGAGACGGGAATCAGCTGGAATGCATCCCACCAGTTGGCGCCACCCTCTGCAATCACGCCCGGATAATCAGCCAGCCTCGCCTGCAAATACGGCACGATCGCCGCGGGCACGTACAGCCGCGTTGCACCACGTCGGCTGGCATCGAAATATATCTTGTAGAACAGCCTCTCCAGCCCGGCTACGTGATCCATATGCACGTGGGTGATGAACAACGCACGCGGCGTGTCTGAATAACGCGCCATGTATGCAGTAAGCGCTTCCTGACCGCAGTCGATCATCAGCAGCGGGTTGCCGTCATGCTCGAGGACCGCCGATGCCGAGCCCAGCTCGACCGCTTGCGAACTGCCGACACCCAGGAAGCGCAGTGCCCAGCTCATGCGGCGATGCCGAGGTCATGGGCTTCACGCAGCTTGCGCATCCCGTCCGCCAGCTCGACCGGCGACAGCCCGACGCAGATCTTGCGCAAGGATCTTTCCAGGCGCGCCAGCACGGACTGCACCCAGGGCCCCGGCTGCTTTTCCAGGCGACCCTTGTCCCAGTCGATCAGCCACGCCTCTTCCTGCATGTCCAAAAGGATGTTGTGGGCATTCAAGTCGGCATGTCGCGCGCCTGCGCGATGACTTCGACCAATCGTCTCGCCAACCGTTGCCCAAGGGGCATCGCCGGCCTGTTTCGAAACGAGTTCGGCAAAACTGCGAGCGCCGTGCACGCGCTCGACAATGATCGCCGCGCGGTAGCGCATGCCACGGCGCCAATAGCCGGCGGCAATTGCGGCCGGCACGTGCAGCGACAGCTCGCGGAGCCTGCAGATCAGGTCGAATTCCATCAGGCTGCGCACTCGTGCCTCGCCACGCCAGTGATAGCTGCGCTCGCTGATCGCAGACATCCATCCGCCGCGACGGTAATGACGCAGCACGCCGGCGCCAAAAGGCCCGGCGACGAACCAGGCCGCGCCGCGCCCACTATCGGTTACCGGTTCGCTGGCACCGCCGTAGGTCCGGGGGTCGAACAGTCCGGGACCGGCTTGCTGCAGTCGCGTCGGGTCGAACACAATCAACCCCTGCCCGTCCGCATCCTGGAACGGTTGCCGGCTGCTGCTGGCGTGGCGCGTAGTTTCCATCACGGTGAATTCTAGCAAGTGAGCACTCCCGCCGCGCCGCAATCGATCTGCCTGCTGCGCCTGTCCGCCCTGGGCGACGCCACGCATGTCGTACCGCTGATCCACACCTTGCGTCGCGCCTGGCCAACGGTGCCGATCACCTGGATCCTGGGCAAGGGCGAAGCCAAGCTGATGCACGGCTTGGCGGATGTCGAGTTGATCGCTTTTGACAAGAGCGCGGGATTGGCAGGGTTTGCAGCACTGCGCCGGCAGCTGCATGGCCGGCGCTTCGAAGTATTGCTGCAGATGCAACTCGCCCTGCGCGCAAACCTGCTGTCTTCATTTATCACCGCGGAGCGCCGGATCGGCTACGACAGGGCGCGGAGCAAGGAAGCCCACGCGCTGTTCATCAATGAATCGATCGCACCCGGTGGCCACCACGTGCTGGACGTGTTCGGCAAGTTCGCCGAACCCCTGGGTCTGGTGCAGCGGCGAGTGGAGTGGAACCTGCCGGTACCCGATGAAGCACGCGGCTGGGCGGAACAATGCTTGCCAGGGCGCCAACCGACGCTGCTGGTGTCGCCTTGTTCAAGCCACGCGCTGCGCAACTGGGCCCCACGGCGCTACGCTGAAGTGGCAGACCACGCGGTGCAGTCCGGTTGGCGCGTAGCCATCTGCGGCGGGCGTAGCGCACTGGAGCGGCTGACCGGCGACGCTATCCTCGCGCAGATGCGTCACCCGGCGCTGGACCTGATCGGCAAGGACACGCTGAAACAGTTGCTGGCCCTGCTCGAACGCGGAAGTGCTTTGCTCAGTCCCGACTCAGGGCCGGTGCACATGGCCAACGCGATGGGCTGCAAGGTGATCGGACTGTTTGCCTGCACCGACCGCGAACGCTGTGG
>JAYSXN010000237.1:0-1579 GCA_043717405.1 Gammaproteobacteria bacterium | reverse complement strand
AATCCGGGGCGCAGCAGTTTCAGCGCAACCCGGCGCTCGTACAGACCATCGGCGCGCACCGCCAGCCAGACCTGGCCCATGCCGCCTTCACCGATCGGTGAAACCAGCCGGTACGGGCCGATCTCCTGGCCCGCGTACGCGTTGAACAGGCTGGCATTGACCACCGGCTGCGACATGAAATCGGGTCGCTCGTCCTCCAGCGCCATCAGCTTGGCCAGGTCGGCGGCGAGCTGTGGGTCGGAGCGCTCTATCTGCGCCATGCGCTCGGCGCGCGCACCGCCGGTCAACTCGAGCAGGTCGTCGAGCAGCGGCGACAGGGTGGGCCAGCGGTCGCCTTGCATCCCTTAGGTCCGATCAGTCCTGCAGCGACGCGAGCAGGTACAGGCGGGCCTTCTGCCAATCGCGGCGCACGCTGCGTTCGGAGCGCTTGAGCAAGGTCGCAATCTCGGCTTCGGACAAGCCAGCAAAGTAGCGCAACTCCACGACCTGCGCGAGTTTGGAATCGACGTTGGCCAATCGCGTCAGCGCGACGTCCAGCCCCAGCAATTCCTCGTTGATGCGCATGCCGCCACCAACGTCTTCCGGCAGGTCGGTGACGCGATGCAAATCACCGCCGCGTTTCACCGCCAGCCGCTGGCGCGCGTAATCGACCACCACGCTGCGCATCGCCGATGCGGCATAGGCAAAAAAATGCGCGCGATCCTCGAACTGCGCGTCGCTGCGGCCGACCAGGCGCAAATACGCCTCGTGCACCAGGCCGGTGGCATCGAGCGTATGGCCGTTTTGATGTCCCAGCTGGCGTCGCGCCATGCTGTGCAGTTCCCGATAGAGCGTTGACAGCACGCGATCGAGCGCCACGCGGTCGCCTTCGCGGGCCGCGCTGAGCCATTGGGTGATGTCGGCGGTTTCGCTCATGCGTCCATCCCTCGTCCCGTCTGCGCGGGCTAGTTGAGCACTCTAGCGCCAGCTCCGCGGCAAAGTCACGCGTCCTCGCTCACAACATGCAATCCCACGCACGCATCAGCGCTGGCAACGCACGCACCAGGCGCTGGCGCGATTGCCCAGGCGCAGGCTTCGCAAGGGAGTATCGCAACGCCGACATCGCTCACCTTCGCGACCGTAAACCTGCAACTCCTGTTCAAAGTAACCGGGTGCGCCGTCGGGATTGATGAAGTCTCGCAAGGTCGTGCCGCCGCGTTCGATTGCGTGCGCGAGGATCTGTTTCACTGCATCGGCCAGCAACGCGTATCGCGCCAGCGATATCCGGCCGGCCGCGCGCGCTGGTGCAATGCCGGCGGCGTGAAGGCTCTCGGCGGCGTAGATGTTGCCTACGCCCACCACGACTGCCTGGTCCATCAGGAAAGTTTTCACTGGCGCGCTGCGGCCCCGGCTGCGCGCAAAAAGATGTTCGCCGTTGAACTGCGCAGACAACGGTTCCGGGCCCAGGCCGCGCAGCAGCTCGTGCGTAGTGCCGGCGGTTTGCCAGAGCAGGCAACCGAACCGGCGCGGGTCGTTGAAGCGCAGCACGCAACCGGAGTCCAGCACAATATCCACATGATCGTGCGCGGTTGCAGGCGTC
>JAYSXN010000236.1:0-1582 GCA_043717405.1 Gammaproteobacteria bacterium | reverse complement strand
GCAAGGGCCTGCGCGGTCTGGCCATGCGCGTGATCATGAAGCGGGCTGGCGCCACGGTGCCCAGTCCAAACCGCATCACCTTGTTGCGCGACGCCGATGGCGACGGTGTCGCTGAAACACGCAGCGTGTTTGCCAGTGGCCTGAATTCACCGTTCGGCATGGCGCTGGTGGGCAACACGCTATACGTTGCTGATTCGGATGCGGTGCTGAAGTTCGCCTACACCGCCGGCGCTACGCACGTCAGCGGACCGCCGACGAAAGTTGCCGAATTGCCCGCCGGCACCATCAACCATCACTGGACCAAGAACCTCATAGCCAGTGCCGATGGCAGGCACTTGTATGCCACCGTGGGTTCCAACAGCAACGCCGGCGAAAATGGCATGGACAAGGAAGCAGGCCGCGCCGCGATCATCGAGATCGACGCGGCCACGGGCGCATCGCGCCTGTTCGCTTCGGGCCTGCGCAATCCCAACGGCATGGATTGGGAACCGGTGACCGGCCAACTGTGGACAGCAGTCAACGAGCGCGATGAGATTGGCAGCGACCTGGTGCCCGATTACATGACCTCGGTGCGCGACGGCGGCTTCTACGGTTGGCCCTACAGTTACTACGGCGGTCACGTTGACGATCGGGTCAAGCCGCCACGCCCGGACCTGGTTGCCAAGGCGATTACCCCCGACTACGCACTTGGACCGCATACCGCCTCGCTAGGCCTGGTGTTCTACAAGGGACAACTGCTGCCGGCGCATTACCAGGGGGGCGCCTTCATCGGCCAGCACGGCTCATGGAACCGGCGCCCGCTGAGCGGCTACAAAGTAGTGTTCGTTCCCTTCGCCAGTGGCCGCCCAGCAGGGCCAATGGAAGATGTTCTAACCGGCTTCGTCGACGCCGACGGCAACGCCCGAGGCAGGCCGGTCGGGGTGGCGGTGGATGCGACCGGTGCCTTGCTGGTAGCCGATGACGTGGGCGATGCCGTCTGGCGAGTGAGTCCGGCGGCGCATTGAGCGGCGTGTAAAATCGGCGCTTCGCCCCGTGGACACACCGCTGCCGTGGAAGCTGTACTTCCGGCCGACGACGACGTCGCGCTGCAATCGCTGATGTTGCCTTTCGAAAGCGCCGCCCTGCCTTGGCCAGCGGGCGCGGTGCTGTTCTTGCGCGCGCGCAACGGTGCCGCCCTGCCGGCACGTGCGCTCCACTGGCAGTGCGAGCAGAGTTTCAAGCCGCATTGCGATGCGCTTTTGCGCGCCGGTATGCACGCAAACGCCCATGTCGAAGGCTCCGGCTTCGATACCGTGCTGGTATTGCCGCCCAAACAACGTGATGAAACAAGGGCACTGCTGGCGCGCGCTTTTGCGGCGGCCGGGCCCGATGCGACGGTGGTCGCGGCGCTGCGCAATGATGAAGGAGCGCGATCGGCCGAGGCGGATATGCGGCAGCTATCGGTGCGAGTGCAGTCACTGTCCAAACATAAATGCCGCGTGTTCTGGAGTTCCGCGCGCCACGCCAATCGCGCTATCGTTGAGCAATGGGCCGCGCTGGATGCACCGCGACCAGTCTGCGATGGCCGCTTCTTGAGCCGTCC
>JAYSXN010000235.1:0-1585 GCA_043717405.1 Gammaproteobacteria bacterium | reverse complement strand
AGAAGCTGCGCCATGCGGCTTTCAGGTCGGCTGCATCGAGTCCCATCAGGTGCGGCACGTCGAGCCCGCCGGAAAACACATTCGGCCCACCGGAGATGACGATGCCGCGTGCGCCATCGCCGGGTGCGGCTTCGACGGCCTCGTGCAGTGCTGTCAGCAGGTCAGGATTGAGCGCATTGACGGGTGGTCGTGCAAGGCGGATTTCGTGGATGGAACCGTGCTTGTGATGCTCGATCATGGGGCGATCCCGGTTGCGAAGACGCGACGATAACCCATCGTCGGCTTCGGCACGCTAAAATCAGTCGATGAAAACTCCGATCCTGCGTGGCCTGATCACAGCCCTTGCCATCACCGGCAGCATGAGTTGCATCGCCGCCATGCCGCGCGTGCACACGCACACGATGAAGTCCGTGAAAGACCACGCGAACCGACCTGCGGCGATGGTGCAGACAACCACTCTGCATGCGGAATCCGCATGGGTCCGCGCAGCACCTTTAGGCGCGGCGATGCTGGCCGGCTACATGACGATCCGCAACGACGGCAAGCAGCCGGTGCGCTACGAATGGGCGCAGAGCGATGTGTTCGGGATGGTCGAGATGCACAAGACGACGCTCGTGGAAGGCATCAGTACGATGCGCCCGGCCGGTAATCAAACCATTCCCGCTGGTGGCACCTTGCGCATCGAGCCAGGTGGTTTGCACCTGATGCTGATGCAGCCGCAGCGCGAGCTGAAGGTCGGCGACCAAGTGCGTTTCCGCTTGCATTTCACCGATGGAAGCGCGCTCGACGTCCTCGCGCCGGTCAGCGCCGAAGCGCCTGCTGCAGCGACGCACTGAGCCCTCTCACAAGCAAGTGCATGCTGCCCGCACGCATTCGGGCAGTGGCGCCGAATTTCCGCTGCGCTTGTCGAACCACACCATCACCACATGGCCGTCGCAGTACAGCGCCGACGTGTTCTTCGCCGACAGGATGCGATGGCCGAGGGTGAAGCTGCTGTTGCCGATGCGATCGACGAACAGTTCGACGACGACATCTTCCGGCCATGCGATCGGGCGTTTGAAGTTCACCAGCGCGGACGCGACCACCGGCGCGACGTGCGCGTCCATCCACGGCCCGTCGAGAGTCAGCAGCCAGCGCAGCCGTGCTTCCTCCAGATAGCGCAGGTAGTTGGTATTGTTGACGTGGTTGAACGCGTCAAGATCGCCCCAGCGCACTGCGATTTCGGTGCGGAAAAGCAGCGGCGGTGCGGAGTCGGCGGCGCTCATGTGCCGGTCTTCCGTCGGCGCATGGGCTTGTGCGCTTCGCCGTGGCGCGGCCTCGCCTTGCGCTGCTCGTTCTCGTTTTCTGAAACCAGACGCGACGACAGCAGGTGCGGCGCGAGGAAGCGTCCGGTGTGCGATGCCGGGTTTGCGGCGATCTCTTCCGGCGTGCCGGCCGCGATGATCTGTCCGCCGCGATGGCCGCCTTCGGGGCCGAGGTCGATCACCCAGTCGGCGGTCTTGATCACGTCGAGGTTGTGCTCGATCACCACAATCGTGTTGCCGTCGTCGCGCAGGCGATGCAACACCATCAGCAGATGCTCGAT
>JAYSXN010000234.1:0-1587 GCA_043717405.1 Gammaproteobacteria bacterium | reverse complement strand
TCGCAACGTCCGCTGCGCGATGGCGATGCCGGTGCCAATGCGGCAGCCACGCGCAGGCGCTGCTACTGAGCAGCAACACGATGGTGCCAACGCGGATTGCGCGGATCAGCAACAGCTTCATGGACATCTCCAAGTGCAGCGATTCAAACCGCAACCATCGCCTTGATGGCCGGGTGTGGCAGGTAACCATCGATACGGATATGCGCAGCTTCGAAGGCGAACAGGTCGTGCACTGAGGGGTCGAGCCAAAGCGTCGGCAAGGGGCGTGGCGTCCTCGCCAGTTGCTCGCGCACCTGCTCGAAATGGTTGGAATAGATATGTGCATCGCCAAAGGTATGTATGAATTCCCCGACCTGCAGGCCACATGCCTGCGCGACCATATGCGTGAGCAGCGCATAGCTTGCGATATTGAAAGGCACGCCCAGGAACAGATCCGCCGAACGCTGGTACAGCTGGCAGCTGAGCCGGCCGCCGGCGACATAGAACTGGAACAATGCATGGCAAGGCATCAGCGCCATTTTTGGCAAGTCGGCGACGTTCCATGCACTGACGATCAGCCGACGTGAATCCGGGTTGCGCTTGATTTCATCCACCAGCCAGCGCATCTGGTCGATTTCCTGGCCACCCTCCCCGCTCCACCGCCGCCATTGCTTGCCGTACACCGGGCCGAGGTCGCCGTTGTCGTCCGCCCATTCGTCCCAGATGCCGACCTTGTTGGCGTGCAGGTAACCGACATTGGTGTCACCTTTCAAAAACCAGAGCAGTTCGTGCACGATCGAGCGCAGGTGCAACTTCTTGGTGGTGACCAGCGGAAAGCCCTGGCGCAGCTCGAAGCGCAACTGCCGGCCGAACACCGACCGCGTGCCCGTGCCGGTACGATCAGATTTGTCGGCGCCGTGCTCGAGCACGTCGGCGAGCAGCTCAAGATATTGCTGCATTCAACCTTTCCGGAGCCTGCTGCCGCCTCGACAGCCACAACAGCCACAGTCCGACCGCGATCAGCGGCAAGGACAGCACCTGTCCCATCGTCAACCAGCCGAATGCCAGGTAGCCCAACTGTTTATCCGGCACGCGCACGAATTCAACCAGGAAACGAAACAGCCCGTAGAGCAGCGCAAACATGCCCGACACCGCGTAGCGTGGCCGCGGCTTGCGCGAGTACAGCACCAGAACCGTGAACATCACCAGGCCTTCCAAAAATGCCTGGTACAGCTGCGAGGGATGCCTTGCGTAGGCATCGAGCGCGCCGCTGGCGTGCAGCCGACGCAGGCTTTCAATCGGGTACCCGTTGTACTTGCCCAGGTCGCTCTGCGGAAAAATCACGCCCCAGCCGGCGCCGGTCAACTTGCCCCACAACTCACCGCCGATGTAATTGCCCAGGCGGCCGAAACCCAGCCCGGCGGGTACGAGGGGGGCGACGAAATCCATCGTGTCGAAAAAATGCAGGTTACGTTTGCGTGACCACCATGCCGCCGCAATCATCACTCCGAGCAGGCCGCCATGAAAACTCATGCCGCCCTGGTTGATGCGCAGCGCGAACAAGGGATCAGCGAGGAATTCGCTGAAGGCGTAGAACAGCACGTAGCC
>JAYSXN010000233.1:0-4881 GCA_043717405.1 Gammaproteobacteria bacterium | reverse complement strand
TGTTGCACTTGTTGCAGCGCGGTGGCCGCAACGCGGTAGGCATGAAGCCGGTGGCGAGCGGGTGCGAGGCAAGTAGCGCGGGTTGGCGCAATGAGGATGCGCTGGCGCTGCAGAGCATCGGCCGTCCGTGGCAGAAATACGAGCACGTCAATCCGTTCGCCTTGCCGGCAGCCACTGCGCCCCAGATTGCCGCGGCGCTTTGCGGGGCCACAGTCACGCTCGGACCAATCCTCACCGCCTTTGATGAACTGCACCGCGCGGCCGGGCACGTGCTGGTGGAAGGCGTTGGCGGCTGGCTCGCGCCACTCGCCGACGAGTTGCAACAATCAGATCTGGCACGCGCGCTGGATCTCGATGTTGTGCTCGTCGTCGGGCTCAAGCTCGGCTGCCTGAACCATGCGCGGCTTACCGAGAATGCAATCGCCGCCGACGGCCTGCGCCTGGTCGGGTGGATAGGCAACGCCGTAGCACCTGTCGATGAATACTCAGATGCATACGTTGAACTCCTGCGCACACAACTGCGGGCCCCTTGCCTCGGCTTGGTGCCGCATGCACCAGCCGCGAGTCCAGCCGAGGACGCCGCCCACCTGGCGCTGCCGGAAGAGCGGCGCACCTCGCTACTTTCGGCAGGGTAGGGTGCGGAGCTGGGAAGCTATACTGACGAGTATAGTAATGGGTCCACATAAGCCCAATTTGCAGAGGCTAACCGCATGCGTCGCCTGATCCCCGTTGCCGTCATCGCCGCCGTGCTGCTGCTGGTGTTCTTTGCCTTCAGGTCATTCCATGGCGCACCGGCGGACGTGGGCGGTGCCGCCGGGCATCCGGCAGGCGGTCCAGGCGGCCCCGGAGGGGAAATGCCGCCAACGCTGGTGGAAACCGCGCGTGCGCAACTGACCAACCTGCCCGACCAGTTCGAAACCATCGGCACGCTGCGCGCGCAGGAGTCCATCGTCGTGCGGCCGGAGGTTGCCGGACGCATCGACCGCATTGGCTTCAGCGACGGACAAAAAGTTACCGCCGGCGCGCCGCTGTTCTCGCTGGATTCGGCATTGACCCGCGCCGATTTGAACGAAGCCAACGCCAACCTGCAGAACACCACGCGCGCCTATGCCCGCGCCAAAGAACTGGCGGCAAAGCAACTGATTGCGCGCGCCGATCTCGACACCAAGCAGGCGGAGCTTGCAGTTAGCCGCGCCCGCGCCGCATCGGCACGCACGCGCGTGGACAAGACCCAGATCCGTGCGCCGTTCACCGGCGTCACCGGCTTGCGCAAGGTCAGCGTTGGCGATTTCGTCAACGCCGGACAGGAACTGGTGGACCTGGTGCGCCTTGATCCTATCGAGCTTGACATGCGCGCGCCGGAGACGGTGCTCTCGACCCTGGCTGTCGGGCAGAAAGTGGACTTCGGTGTCGATGCTTTCCCCAACGAGGTTTTTTCCGCAACCGTCGTCGCCATAGCACCGACGGTGGATGCTGGCGGGCGCAGTGTGTCGCTGCGCGCGCGCCTTGAAAACGCCGATCAGAAACTGCGCCCGGGCATGAGTGCGCGCGTGCGCATCACGTTGTCAAACAATGCGCAGGCGCTGATGGTGCCGGAGCAGGCGATCTGGCCCAACGGCGAGCAGAAGAATGTGTTCGTAGTGGCCAAGGGTGTCGCGCACCTGGTGCCGGTGACGCTGGGCACTCGGCAGCCGGGCAAGGTGCAGGTACTCACTGGCCTTGCGGCTGGCGATGAGGTGGTGACCGCGGGTCAATTGAAGATCCAGGATGGCACCAAAGTCGCGGTCAAACCGGCGGAGCCAGCGCCGGCGTCAAGCGTCTCCACGCCAGCGCAGCCGAAGGCGGCTGGCGCCCCATGATCCTGTCGACGGTTTCGATTCGTCGCCCGGTGCTGGCGACGGTGATGAACCTGGTGATCCTGCTGGTCGGCGTCATCTGCTTCCAGCGCCTGGCCGTGCGCCTGATTCCAAATGTCGACGTGCCCGTGGTCACGGTCGCCACCAATTACCCCGGGGCCAACGCGCAGGTCATCGAGTCGCAGATCACCAAGCCGATCGAGGATGCGCTGTCGGGGATCGAGGGCATCGATTTCATCCAGTCGGTCAGCCGCGCCGAGTCCAGTCAGGTGACTGTGCGCTTCCGCCTGAATCGCGATCCGGACGCTGCCGCTTCCGATGTGCGTGATCGCGTTGCGCAAGCGCGTGGCGCTTTGCCCGAGGAGGCCGCCGAGCCGATCGTGCAGAAGCAGGAAGCCGACGCGCAGCCTATCATCTACCTTGCGTTTTCATCGGACAGGCACTCGCTGATCGATATCTCGGATTTCGCCACGCGCGTGGTGAAGGATCGCGTGCAGAACATTCCGGGCGTCGCCCAGGCGCAGGTCTATGGCAACCGCTACGCCATGCGCGTGTGGCTGGATCCGGCGAAACTCGCGGCGCAATCGCTGGCGCCGTCCGATGTCGAAGCGGCATTGCGCGCACAGAACGTGGAAATTCCCGCAGGCCGCGTCGAAAGCCAGCAGCGCGAGTTCACGGTTCTCTCGCCAACCGACCTGCGTACGCCGGCGGAGTTTTCACAGATCATCGTGCGCCAGTCGAACGGTTACCTGGTGCGACTCGGCGATGTTGCCAAGGTTGAAATTGGCGCCGACTCGTCGCGCTTCCGTGCGCGGTTCAACGGCAACAACGCCATTCCGCTGGGCATCGTCAAACAGGCCGTGGCCAACCCGCTGGAGATTTCCGCGGCACTGACACAACTGCTGCCGGAAATCACGCGCACGTTGCCCAAGGGGATGAAGGTCGAGATCGCCTACGACTCCACCGTTTTCATCCAGAACTCGATCAACGAGGTCTACAAGACCGTCGGCGAGGCGATGCTGCTGGTGGTGCTGGTGATCTTCCTGTTCCTGCGCAGCTGGCGCGCGGTGATCATTCCACTGGTGACGATACCGGTGTCGCTCATTGGCGCCTTCGCGATCATGTATTTCCTCGGCTTCACCATCAACACGCTCAGTTTGCTGGCGATGGTGCTGGCCATCGGCCTGGTGGTGGACGATGCCATCGTCATGCTCGAGAACATCTTCCGCAATGTCGAAAACGGCATGACGCCGATGGCGGCGGCATTCAAGGGCAGCAGCGAGATTGGCTTCGCGATCGTGGCGATGACGCTGACGCTGGCCGCGGTATATTTGCCGTTTGCCTTCCAGACCGGGCGCACCGGCAAATTGTTCGTGGAGTTCGCGCTGACCCTGGCCGGCGCGGTGGCGGTGTCCGGCTTCACGGCACTGACCTTGTCGCCGATGCTCAGCTCGCGACTGCTGCGCCACGAAACCAGCCACGGCAGGTTCTACATGATGGGCGAGCGCGCGCTGGATGCACTCGACAACGGCTACAACCGCGTTCTCGGGCGCGTGCTCGGCGTCCGCTGGATCGTGGTGGCCGCGGCCCTGGTGGTCGCGCTGGGTGTGTTCGGGCTGTTCAAGATGTTGCCGACGGAACTGGCTCCGCAAGAGGACCAGGGCCTGGTGATCGGATTCGCCTCGGCACCGGAAGGCGCCACCATCGATTACACCGACACCTACGCCAAGCAGATGGAAGCATCATTTCGCACGATCCCGGAAATGGATCGCTTCTTCGAGATCATCGGCTTCAATGGCGTCACCTCGGCGATTGGTTTCGTTGGATTGAAGGATTGGTCCGAGCGGGGCCGCACGGCGCAACAGATTGCGCAATCCCTGTTTCCGCAATTCATGGGCATCGCTGGCTTGCAAGCTTTTCCGGTGACGCCGCCACCATTGGGACAGGGCGGCTTCGGACAGCCGGTAAGCTTTGTCGTGCAGACCACCGGCACCTGGGAAGACCTCGATGCGCTGGTCAAGAAACTGGTGACGCGCATTGCGCAGAACCCGAAACTGACCAACCCCGATTCTGATCTGAAATTGAACAAGCCAGAGCTGCGCATAGCCATGGATCGCGACAAGATCGCCGCAGTCGGCACCGATGTCGGCACGGTCGGACGGACGCTGGAGACCATGCTCGGCGGCCGCAAGGTCACGCGTTTCAAGAAGGGGTCGGAGCAGTACGACGTGATCGTGCAACTTGCCGACGCGGCGCGGCGCACGCCCGGTGACCTGTCCAACATCTTCGTGCGCGGCGGCGACGGCGGCATGGTGCAGCTCGACAACCTGGCATCCGTGCACGAGACCGTCGCGGCCAAGGAATTGAACCACTTCAACAAGCTGCGCGCGGCCACGGTCAGCATGGGCCTGGCGCCCGGCTATTCGCAGGGCGACGCGCTGGCCTGGTTGCAGCAAGCCTTGCAGGAAGTGGCGCCCGGCGCGCAGTACGATTTGTCCGGGCAGTCGCGCGAGTTCCGCGAATCGGGCTCCAGCGCGATGGTCATGCTGTTGCTCGCGCTGGCATTCATCTACCTGGTGCTGGCGGCGCAATTCGAGAGCTTCATCGATCCGGTGATCATCCTGGTGTCGGTACCGCTGGCGGTCTTCGGCGCCTTTGCCTGCCTGGTGCTGCTCAACATGGGCGCCGGCATGCACCTGTGGGGCATCACCGGTTCCTGGAACATCTACACGCAGATTGGCGTGGTCACCCTGGTCGGCCTGATCTCCAAGCACGGCATTTTGATCGTGGAATTTGCCAACCAGTTGCAGGAGCGCGGCCGCAGCAAGGCGGAAGCCGCGCTGGAATCCGCCGGCCTGCGACTGCGCCCGATCCTGATGACCACCGGCGCGATGGTGCTCGGCTCGATCCCGCTGGCCTTCGCGGCCGGCGCGGGCGCCGAGGCACGCCACCAGATCGGTTGGGTGATCGTGGGCGGCATGAGCTTCGGCACGCTGCTGACGTTGTTCGTGGTGCCGGTGGTGTA
>JAYSXN010000232.1:0-4886 GCA_043717405.1 Gammaproteobacteria bacterium | reverse complement strand
TGGTGGTGAGCTTCGTGGTCAACTCCGACGGCAGCGTCGGCAACATTTCGGTGGTCAGTTCGCGCCCGCGCGGGGTGTTCGAAAAGACGGTGCAAAATGCCGTCCGCCGCTGGCGTTTCCAGCCCATCGATGGCACGCGGACAGTCACGCGCACCTTCAGTTTCGCGCTGTAAGCAGGCGCGGTGTGTTGGTAGAAAAACGCCCGGCTAGCCGGGCGTTTTGTTGTGACCTGGCGCTGGGCGGCTCAGGCCGAAATCGCCAGCCGCTCGTCCAGGTAACGACGCGAGGCCAGCCACCACAGCACCAGGCCGGCGGCGAACCCCGCGAACAGGTAGGCCGTCCACTCGGCGTTGGTGATCGGCTCGCTGCGCACGAGTTTCAATATCATCTGGTTCTGCGCGAGGAACGGCACGGTCAACATCCACAACTGGTTCTTGACCGGATTGACCATCAGGATGATGGTCGGCAGCATCGGCAACAACATCAGCACGCTCATGTAGCTTTGCGCTTCCTTCACCGACTTCGCTCCCGCGGCAATCAGCGTCAGCAGGCAGGTGCCGACCAGCACGATGGGCAGCAGCACCAGCAGGATGCGCGCTATCGACCAGAAGGAAACGTCGAGCGTTATGCCGAGGCTGGGGCCGAACTGGAAACTGAGCTTGAACATGGCCAGCGTCAGCACCAGGCTGATCAGTCCGAAGGTGCATGCGGCCATGATCTTGCCGCTCATGATGGTCGCGCGCGACGCAGGCGTGGCCAGCAATGGCTCGAGTGAACTGCGCTCGCGCTCGCCAGCCGTGGCATCGATGACCAGGTAGGCGCCGCCGAGGAAGGACGTCAGGATCAACAGGTACGGCAGGAAGGCCAGCGCCTGGCCGCGACGCGCTTCCGGCGTGGCCAGGTCGTGATCACTGATGCGCAAGGGCATCATCGCCGTCGGGCTTATGCCACGCGCAACCAGGCGCAACGCGCCGACGCCGCGGCTGTAGGTGTCGAGCAGCGCTTGCACCCGTTGCACCGGAATCTGCGCATCCTGGCGCGAGCTGTCGTGCAGGATTTCCACCGTGGCGGGAATGCTGCCCCGCCACTGCTCGGCGTAGCGTGGATCGATGCGCAGGATGACGTCCTCGCGCTGGTCGCGGATGACGCTGTCCGCGTCGCCCGGCGCCGGCTTGATAACGATGTTCTGGCCCTGCAGCCAGGCCACCAGGTTGGGTGCGTAGTTGGCGCCGATCACCGGCACCTCCAGTGGTTTTTCAAGCTGCGTGGCGACGCGATCGGTGGCGAGTTTGCTGATGCCAAGAATCAGCGACGGCATCAACAGCGGCCCCATCAGCAAGGAGATCATCATCGTGCGGCGGTCGCGCAGCAGGTCGGTGAGTTCCTTGGCCCACACGGTGATCAGGGCATTCATGCGTGCAGCCCTTCTTCGGATCCGATGGCCTTCACGAAGGCATCTTCAAGATTGGCCTCGCCGGTTTGCACGCGTACCTCGTCGGGCGTACCCGCGGCCATGACCCGGCCTTGCGCGATCACCACGATGCGATCGCACAAGGCGGCGACCTCCTGCATGATGTGGCTGGAAAAAATCACGCAACGGCCTTCGCCGCGTAGCTGGCGCAGGAATTCGCGCAGGCCGCGCGTGGTCATCACGTCCAGGCCATTGGTGGGCTCGTCGAGGATGACGTTCTTCGGGTCGTGCACCAGCGCACGGGCAATCGCGGTCTTGGTGCGCTGGCCTTGCGAGAATCCTTCGGCAGCGCGATCGAGCACATCGTCCATGCCCAACGCCTGCGACAACTCGCCAGTGCGCCGCGCGATCTCCGCCGCGCTCATGCCGTGCAGGCGGCCGAAGTAGGCGATGTTCTCGCGCGCCGTCAAACGCTTGTATACGCCACGTGCATCCGGCAACACGCCCAGCCTGCGGCGTACCGCTTCAGCGTCACGCACGCTGTCGAAGCCATCGACCTGCACGCTCCCCGACTGCGGCGCCATCAGTGTGTACAACATGCGCAGTGTGGTGGTCTTGCCGGCGCCGTTCGGGCCGAGCAAGCCGGTGATCTCGCCGTCGCGCGCGGTGAAACTGACGCCCTGCACGGCCTTGACCATGCCGGTCTTGGTGGCGAACGACTTGTGCAGGTCCCGGACTTCGATCATTGGTTTCTCGTGCGTGGAATGGGCAGCGGTTGCAGGCGATGCATCATGGTCAGGGTTCCCAGCCGTAGAAGCCGGTGAACGGCAACGCGTACGGCACCTTGGCCAGGCAAGCGACATCCAGCGTGCGTGCATTGGCGCCATCCACGAAGCTGGCGAATACCTTCGGCATGCAGCCGACCGGCAACACGTTGTGCCCTTGGCCGCGCACGATCAGGTGACGGGCGTTGGGCAAGGAGCGCAACACCTCATCGCCATAGCGCGGCGGCGTCACGGGGTCGAACTCGCCGGACAGGATCAGCACCGGCACCTTGCCGGTCAAGGGCTTGCGGAAGTCGGCCGGGCGCGCGCCGTGCGGCCACACCGCGCATTGGGCCTGCAGCGAAGCCACCATCTGCGTGCCGAGCAGACTGTTGGCGTCCTTCGGATCGACCTGCAATTCGCCGGCGTCCTCGGTACAGATCACCGACAGCTGCATGCCGGCGGTGAGCTCTTCGCCAAGCATGCCGTCCAGCAGTTTCGATAGCGCCATCAGCGGTGCATAACGACCTTGCGCGGCCTCGTTGAGTTCCAGCGGCAGCAAGCCGGCAATCTGCGGGGCATAGGCAAACATGCGTGCGAGCGTGGCGATATGGTCGGTGGTCATCGCTTCGGATTTTGCCTGGCCGGTGACCGCGTCGCGGTAGTCCACTTGCGGCGGATGGGTCTTGAGCTGTGCCATCAACGCGTTCAAGCGTTGCCGCGGATCGCCCAGGCGTTGCGCGCAGCCGCGATCGCTGGCGCAGCGGGCGAACTGGCGATCGAGCGAACTTTCAAGGTTCCTCGCGAACTCATTGCCGATCACGAGCGAGTTCGGCGCAACGCCATCGAGCGTGAGTGTGCGGGTGTGGCCCGGATAGCGCTTGGCGTACTGCTGGGCGACGCGCGTGCCGTAGGAAATGCCCATCAGGTTGATCTGCGATGCGCCGATCGCGCGACGGACGTCGTCGAGGTCCTGGATGGCGTCGGTGGTCGAGTAGAAGCGCAGGTCCGCGCGCGTTGAAAGCTGTGCCGCGCAGCGCTGGGCATAGGCGCGCGCCTGCGCCAGGCTGTCGGTGCTGTCCTCGACGATTCCATTCTTGCCCTGCGCATTGATGCAAGCGAGCTTATTGGAGCCGCCGGTGCCGCGCTGGTCGACGAGCAGGATGTCGCGCTTCTTGCCGACCTCGGCAAATGCGCCCGAGATTCCAGGATAGCTCCCAAGCGCCGACTGCCCCGGGCCACCGGCAATCATGAACATCGGGTCGGGTTTGGCGTCGTTCTTCGCCGGAATCCAGGCGATTGCGAGGCTGATCCTGCGACCGTGCGGCGCCGCGCGATCCTCCGGCACCAGCATGCGGGTGCACTGTGCTTCCACCGTTTGCGTTGCCATCTGCGCGGACAGGGTGCAAGGGGTGAATGCAAGTTGGCCCAGGTGCCGGCCGATCGCCGGACTGCTGGCCGGTCCGGCAGCCGCGGCGTGGTTGCCGTGCGAGGGTTGCAGCTTCATCCAGGCGAGCACGCCCAGCGCGGCCAGTACTACGATCCAGCGTCCATACTTGCGCAACATTGCAGTGACATCCCCGGAGTTGTCGCCCAGCTTGCCCAGACGCCGGCGCGGGCGCCATAGGACAAAAGGCAGTGGTCTACTTGCTGCTGACGTATTTTTCGCGGCGCACGTGCGGGATTGGCAGGCCGTGCGCCTTCAGTGCCTCGAAAGCGCTATCGACCATGTTTGGATTGCCGCACAGGTAGGCAATGTCGCGATCGGGATGCGGCGCGAATTCTTCCAGCGCCTGCTGTACGTAACCCCGGCGCACGTCGGCATGTGCGTCGGCTGGCAGCTCGCGACTGAAGCAAGGCACGAAGCGGAAGTTCGGGTGCGCCGCGGCAAAGGCGTAGAAGTCCTCGCCGTAGATCAGCTCCTCCGGGGTGCGCGCGCCAAACAGCAACACCACCTCGACGCCGCGCGTGTCCATCAACTGCGCCAGTTGCGGCAACATCGCCCGGTACGGCGTGACGCCGGTGCCGGTGCCAATCAGCAGGTAGCGCTGGTTGGCATCGCTGGGCAGCAGGCAGAAGCGACCGTAGGGTCCGCTGGCCTGGATTTGCTGGCCCTCGTCAAGCGCGGTGAACAGGGCAGTCGCCGCGCCACCGGGCACGTAGCTGACGGCAATTTCCACCGCCTCGCCGGGCGCCAACGCGTGGTCATGCATCGTTGCCAGCGAATAACTGCGCTTGGTGGCGGTACCGTCGGGATAGTTGAAATGCACCTGGATGAATTGCCCGGGGATGAAATCCAGCGGCAGCCCGTCGTCGCGGGCGAAGTCCAGATGGCGCACGCTGGGCGCCAGCATGCGGCTACCGATCAGCCGCAGCGGGAAATGGTTGGCCACGAAAACTCCGGAACACGCAGGTGCGCGCCCCATATAATAGCGCCTCACCCGTCCGTGCCGCGCCTGTGCCGCCGGACCCTGGAGCGCCATGACCACGCCTGCCCTGCATATCGCCGACCTGCGCAAGATCTACGACAACGGCGTGGAGGCGCTGAAGGGCGTGTCGCTGAGCGTGCAGCCCGGCGATTTCTTCGCGCTGCTGGGCCCCAATGGCGCCGGCAAATCAACGCTGATCGGCGTGGTCAGCTCGCTGGTCAACGCCAGCAGCGGAGTGGTGGAGGTGTTCGGCGTGGATATCGCGGCGCAGCGTTCGGCGGC
>JAYSXN010000231.1:0-4887 GCA_043717405.1 Gammaproteobacteria bacterium | reverse complement strand
GATGCTGATGATCAGCGCCGCCTCCAGGACTTCACGTAGCACGATCAGCAGGGTTGCCAGCATTCGAACGGTCTCCTCGTTGCCCCAATGATAATGGTTCTTATTTAGATTGCAAGCCGGCAGTTGTCCTCCCGGTTAAGATTCACCAACGTGATTGAAGGCTGGACTACGCCCATGGCTTCCCCGGATCGGCTCACCCTGAGCATCGAGCGCCAAGGCGGCGTGGCCAGCGTAACCATGCGCAGGCCCGAGCTGCACAACGCCTTCGACGCGCGTCTCATCGCCGAGCTGACTGAGGCCTTGCAGGAGCTCGACGCCGACTCGGATGTGCGCGCGGTGGTGCTGACCGGCGCGGGCTCAACCTTTTCCGCCGGGGCTGACCTTAACTGGATGCGCGAAATGGCCGGCTCGAGTGAAGCGGACAACCGCGACGACTCGCTGCGCCTGGCGCAGCTGATGCGCACCCTGAATTTTCTTTCCAAGCCCACCATCGCGCGCGTGAATGGATCGGCTTATGGCGGCGGCGTCGGGCTGGTTGCGTGCTGCGATATCGCCATTGGTGTATCGGGCGCAAAATTCAGCCTGAGCGAGGTGAAGCTGGGGCTCGTGCCTGCCGTGATCTCGCCGTACGTGGGCGCGGCGATTGGAGCGCGTCAAGCGCGACGCCTGTTCCTGAGCGCCGAGGTATTCCTGGCCGAGGAAGCTTTGCGCATCGGGCTACTGCATGAGTGCGTGGCCGCAGCGCAGCTCGACGAGGCGGTGGAGCGCTGCCTGCACTGGCTGGGCAAGGGTGGACCGGTTGCGCAACGCGAAGCAAAGCAGCTCGCCATGCGCATCGCCGGCACGAGTTTCGCGCAGGCCGAGGCCGTCGATGTTGAAAACGCCGAGCTGATTGCGCGGCTGCGTGTGTCGGCAGAGGGCCAGGAAGGACTAGGGGCGTTCCTGGACAAGCGTCCAGCTGCGTGGGTGGTGCAATCATGACTGGCGCGCCGCCGATAACGCCTCTGTTCGAGCGCATCTTGATCGCCAATCGCGGCGAGATTGCCTGTCGCGTGATCCGCACCTGCCGCAAGCTGGGCATTCGCTCGGTGGCGGTTTTTTCCGAGGCCGATGCCGGCGCGCAGCATGTGTTGCTTGCCGACGAAGCCATTGCCATCGGCGGTCCGCGGCCGCAGGACAGTTACCTGCGCGGCGACGCGATCATCGCCGCCGCGCTGCGCACCGGCGCGCAGGCGATCCACCCCGGCTATGGCTTCCTTTCGGAAAATGCCGACTTTGCCGAAGCCGTTGTCGCTGCCGGCCTCGTATTCATCGGCCCGGACGCCGCGACCATGCGCAAGATGGGCAGCAAGGCTGGCGCGAAAGACCTGATGGCCGCGCATGGCGTACCGGTCGTGCCGGGTTATACGGGCGAGGACCAGCACGCGGCGTTGTTGCAACGCGAAGCCGACCGCATCGGCTATCCGCTGATGATCAAGGCGGCGCACGGCGGCGGCGGCAAGGGCATGCGCATCGTCATGGCCGCGCATGAATTTGCAGCGGCATTGCAGTCATGCCAGCGTGAATCGAGCAATGCCTTCGGCCGCGACCGGGTATTGCTCGAACGCTACGTGGCGCAGCCGCGGCACATCGAATTCCAGGTATTCGCCGACCGCCACGGTCACACCGTGCACCTGGGTGAACGCGAGTGTTCGGCGCAGCGGCGATACCAGAAGGTCATCGAGGAGTCGCCCTCGCCGTTCCTGGATGCTGCGCGTCGCGCGGAAATGGGCCGTGCCGCCGTGCAGGCCGCGCAAGCCATCGATTACGTCAACGCCGGCACGGTGGAATTCATCGTCGGGGCGCAGGGTGATTTCTATTTCATGGAAATCAACACGCGCCTGCAGGTCGAGCACCCGGTGACGGAAATGGTTACCGGCCTCGACCTGGTCGAATGGCAGATTCGCGTCGCTGCCGGCGAGCCACTGCCGCTACCGCAGGACGCAATCGCGCATCACGGCCATGCCATTGAAGTGCGCCTGTACGCGGAGGATCCCGAGAAGAATTTTCTGCCTGGCTCCGGGCGCCTCGAGCAATTGCGCCTGCCGAAGGCCAGCGCCAACGTGCGCGTAGATGGCGGCGTGGTCGAGGGCGACACCGTCACGATTTTTTATGATCCGATGATCACCAAGCTGATCGTCTGGGACGAGGACCGGCCGCGCGCGCTGGCGGGCTTGCGCGAAGCGCTCGCCGATTGCGACGTGGTGGGACCCAAATCAAATATCGATTTCCTCGAAAAACTCATTCGCCATCCGGTGGTGGTTGAAGGGCGCATCGACACCTCCTACCTCGACCGTCACCTGGATGAAGTACTGCCAACGCCGGAGCTGCCGGCGGCGCCTCCACTGGTTGCGGCCGCCGTGGCTTGCCTGCTGCATGACGAGGCGCTCACCCGCGCGAGCGCGGCACGCTCGCCAGATCCGTATTCACCGTGGGCACTGGCCGATGGCTGGCGCCTGGGCCATGCCGGGCAGCGCAAACTGTGTCTGGGCTGGCGCGACCAGCGCGTGGAATTCATCGCGCACGGATCAGCCGGCGCTTATCGTGTCGAGCTGGCTGGCGTTGTGCATGAAGTGCAAGCAGCATGTCTTGATGCGTTCTTTTTGAACCTGCGCATGGACGATGCCTCGCACCGTTACCGCGCGCGCATCGATGACCGGCGCGTCTTCCTTCACGATGGCGCGCAGCGCGTCGTGTTGTCCCGCCTGCCCGCTTTCAAGCTCGGCCTGGCCGACGCGACCGGCGGCGGTGACCGCGTGCTGGCTCCAATGCCCGGGCGCATCGTGCTGATGCGCGTTGCCGCTGGCGACCAGGTCGGCGAGGGCCAGGAACTGGGCATCATGGAAGCTATGAAGATGGAGCTGGCCTTGAAGTCACCGCGCGCCGGCACCATTGCCGAGGTACGCGTGGCCGACGGTGATTTCGTCGATAGCGACGCACTGCTGGTTCGCCTGGAGTCCCCATGAGTGTCTTCGTCCGCATCGTTGAAGTCGGCCCTCGCGATGGCTTGCAAAATGAGAAGGCCATCATCGCGGCGAGCGACAAGATCGCTCTGATCGACAAGCTTTCCGATACCGGCCTGCAGACCATCGAGGCGACCAGTTTCGTCAGCCCGAAATGGATCCCGCAGCTGGCCGACGCGGCTGAAGTTTATGCAGGCATCCGACGCAAGCCCGGCGTGTCCTATCCGGTGCTCGTGCCAAACGAGCAAGGCTACGAACGCGCGCGTGCCGTGGGAGCTACCGAAGTGGCGGTATTTGCCGCAGCCTCGGAAGCGTTCAGCCGCAAGAACACCAACGCCTCGATCGATGAGAGCATCGCCCGCTTCGAGCCGGTGCTGCGCCGTGCGCAAGCCGATGGCGTCAAGGTGCGCGGCTACGTGTCCACCGTGCTGGGCTGCCCGTACCAGGGCAAGGTGCCGCTCAGCGACGTGGTGCGCGTGGCGCAACGCCTCCACGCGCTGGGCTGTTACGAAATTTCCCTGGGCGACACTATCGGCCTCGGCACGCCTGGCGCGGCGCTCGCAATGCTGCGCGCGGTTGCGGCGGCAGTGCCGATGTCTGCGCTGGCGGTGCACTTCCATGACACCCGCGGACAGGCACTCGCCAATATCCTGGCTTGCCTACAGGAGGGCGTGCGCGTGGTCGACTCCGCGGTTGCCGGCCTCGGTGGCTGCCCCTACGCCAGCGGCGCGAGCGGCAATGTTGCTACGGAGGATGTGGTGTACATGCTGGAGGGTTCAGGCTATGACACCGGCGTTGATCTCGAGCGCTTGCTTGCGACCGGTCGGTGGCTAGCTGCTCTGCTTGGCCGAGTCAGCGGCAGCAAGGTCAGCCTCGCGGGAACGCCCTCGTGAGCGGTTTTTTGATCAGGCCCATTGCCGAAGCCGATGACGCGCAGATGGCCGCGGTGATCCGCACCGTCATGCCTGAATTTGGCGCCGTCGGCGATGGCTTCGCCATCAACGATCCGGAAGTCGACTGGCTAAGTCGTGCCTACGCGGAGCCGCGGTCGGCGTACTTCGTTGTCGAGCGCAATGGCCGCGTGCTTGGCGGTGGGGGCGTGGCGCAGTTGATCGGCGGCGATCCGGATGTGTGTGAATTGCGCAAGATGTATTTCCTGCCCGAGTTGCGCGGCGTCGGCGCCGGCGCGGCGATGATGGCAAAATGCCTTGATGCCGCGCGTGCGCTCGGCTTCCGGCGCTGCTACCTGGAAACCCTGCGCGGCATGGACGCAGCGATGCGCCTGTACGAGCGCAGCGGATTCACGCGCATTCCCGGGCCCATGGGCGCGACCGGCCACGGCGGCTGCAACGCTTTTTACATTCGCGATCTTTAACACGGGGAATCTCATGCAATTGGCAAACACGCGCGCAGTGATCACTGGCGGCGTTTCCGGACTCGGCCATGCCGTGGCCGAACATCTCGTGGGCAAGGGCGCGAAGGTCGTCCTGTTCGACATCAACGACGACAAGGCCGAAGCCGCAGTCGCCGCGCTCGGCGCCGACAAGGCGCTGTACTTGCGCACCGACGTCGCCGATGAGGCGATAGTACGCAGCAACCTGTCGGCGGCCGCGGAATTTCTGGGCGGTTTGAATGCGGCCATCAACTGCGCGGGCATCCTGGGTGCCGGCCGCGTGCTCGGCCGCGAGGGGCCAATGCCGCTGGCGCAATTTTCCAGCACGATCATGGTCAACCTGGTCGGCAGCTTCAACGTGGCCAAGGGCGCTGCCGAGCTGATGCAGCACAACGCGCCGGGCGAGGATGGCGAGCGCGGCGTGATAATTAATACCGCTTCGGTGGCTGCCTATGAAGGGCAGATCGGGCAAGCCGCTTATTCCGCATCGAA
>JAYSXN010000024.1:0-7450 GCA_043717405.1 Gammaproteobacteria bacterium | reverse complement strand
ACCTGCAGGCGCTGGGTTTGCCCCGGGTCAACACCTTCAACGTCACCGAGCCTGCGTTCTACAAGGCGCTGGATGCCAAGTTGGCGGCGTCAAGCCTTGACGACATCAAGACCTACCTGCGCTGGCACGTGGCCCACGCTTACGCGCCGTACCTTTCGTCCAGCTTCGTCACCGAGAATTTCAACTTTTTCAGCAAGACCCTGCGCGGGGTGCCGCAGCTGCAGCCGCGCTGGAAGCGCTGCGTGGCGCTGGTGGATGACCAGCTTGGCGAAGCGCTCGGCCAGGAATTCGTCAGCCGCGCTTTCAGCCCGGAGTTGAAGGCGCGCACCTTGCACATGACCCGGCAGATCGAGCAGGCGATGCAGCAGGACATCGAGCAGCTCGACTGGATGGATGCGGCGACGAAGCAAAAGGCGCTGGAAAAACTGCACGCCATCGTCAACAAGATCGGCTACCCGGACAAATGGCGCGACTACAGTGTCGTGCGTGTGGAGCGCACCGACTTTGCCGGCAACGTACAGCGTGCCAACCTGTTTGAATCGCACCGCCAGCTGGGCAAGATCGGCAAACCGCTGGACCGCAGCGAGTGGGGCATGACGCCGCCGACGGTGAACGCCTACTTCGATCCGCAGATGAATGACATCAACTTCCCCGCTGGCGTCCTGCAGCCGCCGCTATTCGACCCGGAGATGGATGACGCGCCAAACTACGGCAACACTGGCGGCACCATTGGCCACGAACTGACCCATGGCTTTGACGACGAAGGCCGGCAATTCGATGCCCATGGCAACCTTGCCGACTGGTGGACGCCAAAGGATGCGCAAGCTTTCAAGGAGCGCGCGCAATGCGTGGTCGACCAGTATGCGCAGTACCCGGTGGTGGATGACATCCGCATCAACAGCAAGCTGACGCAAGGCGAGGACATCGCCGACCTCGGTGGCCTGATGCTGGCCTGGGTGGCATGGAAAGCGCAGACCGCCGACAAGCCGGCGCATGACCGCGACGGCTTCACGCCGGAGCAGCGTTTTTTCATTGGCTACGCGCAGTGGGCTTGCGAAAACAATCGTCCGGAAAACCTGCGCGTCGATGCGCTGACAAACCCGCATTCGCCCGGCAAGTACCGCGTCAATGGCTTGATGATCAACATGCCGGAGTTCCGCGAAGCTTTCGCGTGCAAGCTGGGGCAGCCCATGGTCAGCGAGAAACCCTGCCGCGTCTGGTAGGGCTGCGGCAGGCAGCCGCCGGTTCACCTTCGGTTGCCGGACGGCGATCCAACATGCGGGCAGGCGGCGCCCCGCCGTCGGCCCACGCGGAGATCCGCCATGTCCAGTCGCGTCCTCTTAGCCACATTATTGCTGTCCGTTCCGCTGCTGGCGCCAGCACAAAGCCTGCAGAGCAATACCAGCGCCGGTCGGTCCACCGACACGCCTACCGCATCCAGCCAGCGCGCCATCACCAAGCCGGCTGTCTCACCGGCGCGATCGACCGCTGCGGCGGGCTCGGCCGCGGAGGCCATGGCGTTCCTGATTGCCGTGGACGAATTCGAAGTCGCCGCGGCCACGCAGGCCCGGGGGCGCAAACTCGATCCAGCGATCGCCGCTTACGCGGACATGCTGCTCACCGATCATCGCAATCACCTGACCCAGACGCGCGCCATCGCCCATGCTGCCGGCGTGGTGCCGGTGGATACGGCCGACGTGCAGGCCCGACGGACGAGCAACCGGGCGCAATTGGCGCAGATGGCCAAGACCACCGACGACGCTGATTATGGCTCGGGCTTCATCGACGCCATGGCCACCAGTCATGCCGATGTGCTGGACCTGATAGACAAGCGGCTCAATACCTTCGTTACCGATGACCGCCTCAAGGCGCACCTGCAGGCCACGCGCATTGCCGTGGCCACCCATCTGGAGCACGCGCAGGAACTGCAATCGGCGAGCAAATGACCGAGGCCGCGGCCGCCGCCGCCGGGCAAAGCTCGCACATCGTCTCCTACCGCGGCATGGTTGCCGACGGCGTCTGCCACCTGGGCGGGCGGGTGGTGCGCCGTCCGCTGCTCGGTGGCCCACGTGAGGACGATGGCTGGTGGCAGAACATGGTCAATACGTACCGGCGGTTGGACAGTGAGTTCATCGCCGGCGCCACGGCTGCGCGCGCCAAGCTCGAACACGTTGGCACGCTGGTGCAACGCTACTCGGCGCTGCAGTGGGTATTGATGGGCGATTCCGGACAGCTGGACGCGGAGTTGTACGCGCAGATCGTGCGTAGTTTTCCCGGGCGCATCCGAGCCATCTATATCCGTGATGTGGACCCGGCACTGGCATCACCACGCGACCGCTTCATTGATGGCTACATCGGCAGCATCGCCGACACGCAGGTGCCGATGGTGCGCGTGGCCAACAGCAATGCCATCGCCGAACACGCGCACAGCCTCGGACTGATCGACGCCGCGCAAATTCCGAAGGTTGCAGCCGAAGTAGTCAAGGACCAGGCGCGGACTCCGCTGTTGCAGGCGGTGGTCACGGGCGAGGGCCCGAAAGCGAATTAAGCGGACGGGTCGAGCAGTTTCTGCAGGAACAACAGACCGGAATCGGCGGACCCGCGTATGGATTGCGCCAGGGTTTGCTGCGCTTCATCGCTGGCTTTGCACGCGCACTGGTGATCGGTGGCGGCAATGATGTGCGAGAAGCGAGCGCGCAGCTCACTGGTGATCAGTTCTGCCAGATCCCGGCGTTCCTGCTCGAGCCGCAGCAATGCATCGCGCGCTTTTTTCAGCTCGACATGGGTGTGGACCCGGGCGAGCAACTCGCGGCCAACGAAGGGCTTGGTGATGTAGTCGGTGACCTCGGCGGTGAACGCCCGGATGAGGTTTTCCCGGTCGTCATCGGCGGTCAGGAAGATCACCGGGAGATGTGCGAGCGCGGGGTCCTGGCGCAACTGCCGAAGCACGTCGAAACCATCAACCTGCGGCATGCGCATGTCCAGCAGCACGACGTCGGGCGCGCATCGTTGCGCCAATGCGAGGCCTTCGCTGCCGCCGAGGGCGGACATCACCACGTAGCCGGCCTGCACCAGCAACGCCGTGACCAGGCGCACGTTGATGACCTGGTCGTCGATGACCAGCACTACCGGTTTCGAAGCGACGCCTGCGCCGGACTTCGTGCCGATGGTTTCCTGCGCGGCCACGCGCGTGCTCAGCCCGTTGCCGCCGGCGCTGCCGGCCGTGCGAGCAGGGCGTCCATCGCCGCGTAGAGCTCGGCATAGCGCAAGGGCTTGGCCATGTAGCCATCACAACCGGCGTTGAGGCTCTTTTCGCGGTCGGCCTTCATCGCCATCGCAGTGAGGGCAATGATCGGTATGGCGGCCGTGGCCGGGTCCTGCTTGAGCAAGGTGGCCGCGGCCAATCCATCCATGCCGGGCAACTGGATGTCCATCAGGATCAGGTCCGGCTTGCTGGTGCGCGCGAGCGTCAGCCCCGACTCGGCGTCGCTGGCGCACAGCGGCGTGTGCCCGGCGTTGCGCAACAGCAGCAGCGCCAGCTTCATGTTGGCGGCGTTGTCTTCGATGATCAGGATGGTGGCCATGGGTCGCCCTATTGTGAGTGCAGTGCGCGCCGGACTTCGGCCATGAAACCGGCGCGATTGAAGCCGGCTTTTTCCACGATGTTGATCACTTTGTCGGGATGGCAGTTGAGCAGTTCGCGATCCGCCGGGCCGATCCGTTTTGCCGTCACTACCAGGATGGGAATGCGCGCGGTCTCGGGGTCGCGCTGCAAGGCTACCACTACGTCGCATCCCGCAATGCCGTCACGGAAACGATCGCGGGGAAGCGGCTGCCATCCTTGCGGATATAGGTCAGCTCGTAGATGTCCTCGATGCCGCGCGAAGCCTTGAACACCAGCGCCTCGAAGCCGGGCGTGATTGGTGTGTCGAGATCCAGGCTCAGGTCGGCGGCGCGGGCGATGATTTTCTGTGGATCGGAAATGTCCGCTGGCGTCATCTGGTTGACCACGTCGGCAGCGGCGAACCCGAGCATGCGTTCAGCGCCGACGTTGAAGATCTGGATGACGCCACGCTCGTCGGTGGCAATACTGGAAAAGTAGGCGCTGTTGAAGATGGCGTCGTGGAGGGCGCCGGTCTTGAGCAGGGTTTCTTGCCGGCGAACCTCGACCACGCCAGCGGCCAGTTCAGGGGTCTTGCCCGGCGTGGCGCCGGCTTTGCTATCCCTCAATGTATTCCCCGCGTTAGCTCGGCACATTAGCAGAGATCAGCAGGCTAGCCATTGATAGGACAGGTTCGGCACGGCAAGGCAACGTGAACGCCCGCCGAGCCGGCAATCGCGTATGTGCGCTCACGTACCGATGCATGGCGACCTGAGCCGTATTTTTGCCCCTGGGCGTTGGGCCCACGGAGATCGGATGTGACGAGCGTGACCGAGCGGCGAAAGGCGGAGTGTCTGCGGGAAAACAGGCTGAAGCTGGCCATCAACGAAGACCAGGCGGAAACATTGCGCATGCTCGAGCGCGTAGGCTGGCTCATCCGCTTCGTTCGAAAGCAGCCCGGGGGACGCACGGTGGCGGGGGTTTACGACCCGGAGAAACAGTCGCTCGCACTCATCGAGCCCGATGGCACGCTCAACGAAAACCCCGGCCTTGCGTTACGCCACTGAGCTGCCCGTCGCCGCAGCGCTGCGCTGCCGCACCTAGAGCAGCGGCGAAAACAAGCGTGCCGTAGCCTCGCCCAAGCGCGAGATGAACGGTGGTTTTTCCGACGACGCAGTTACCTCGACTGCCTTGGCCATGTCATCAGCGAGGGTTGCGGCCAATTTACTGGTGACCCCTTCGTCGCAAAACAGCATGACGATTTCGAAGTTCAGCGAAAAGCTGCGCGTGTCGAAGTTGGAGGTACCGATCATGCATAGCCCCTCGTCCACGATCAGCACTTTGCTGTGCAGCATGCGCGGCCCGTATTCGTAGATGCGCACGCCGGCTTCGAGGAGCTTGTCGAAGTATGACCGGGCCGCGGCCGTCACCAGGCGCGAGTCGCTGGTCTTCGGGATCACGATGCGCACGTCCAACCCGCGCATGGCCGCGCCTTCCAATGCGAACAACGCGGCGCGGCTGGGCACGAAATACGGGGTGGCCAACCACACGCGGCGATCGGCCGAATGGATGGCCTCGACCTGAACTCGATGGATGGGCTCCCAGCTATTGTCGGGTCCGGCAGGGATGACCTGTGCGCTGATCGGCCCGGGTGCGGCGGGCGCGAACAGATCGGTTTCAGTCAGGCTTTTTTCCGTCGCGTAATGCCAGTCTTCCATCCAGGCAGTCTGCAGCCAGCGCACCGAATCGCCCTCCACGCGCATGTGCACGTCGTGGAAGGCCTTGTCGTTGAGTGTCTCGTTCTCCTCGTCGGTGACATTGATGCCGCCGGTGAAGCCGACCAGCCCATCGCAGACGACGATCTTGCGGTGGCTGCGCATGTTCAGTTTCGGCCGCGAGAACGGCGTCATCCACCAACGCACCGGATGGAAAAAGGCCAGTTCAACACCGGCATCGTGCAGGGGCTTGACGAACTTGCGCGCCAGCCGCGAACCCACGCCGTCGAGCAGCACGCGTACTTTGACGCCGGCATTCGCCCGCTCGACCAAGGCATCGCGAATGCGCGTGCCGGTACGGTCGGCCTTGTAGATGTAGTACTCGACGTGGATGTGGCGTTGCGCTGCCTTGATTGCTACTGCCAGCGCGTCGTAGGTCGCGCCACCGTCGACCAGCAGGTCCACCCGGGTCGCGGTGGACGGCGGGAATGCGGTCATTGCCTGGGCCATGCGGTCCAGTGAGCGCGCCTCCTTGCCGGCCTTGCGCTCCCCGCGGGCGCCGACCGCGGCATGAGCTGCCTGCCGGCGGCGGCCAGAGCGGCGGATGCGCTGAGGACCGAGCAGGTAGTAGATGAGGAACCCCAGGTAGGGCAGGAACGCCAGCACCATCACCCAACCCAGCGTGGCCACGGGCTCGGAGCGCTGCATCACGACCCATCCCGCCATGATGACCAGATAAATCGGCCAGGCGGCAACGAGAGCGACGATAGCCCAATGCGGCATGCGTGGTGTTCCGGGTAAAAACTTCGCCAATTCTGGCAGAAGTTTCAAGCGCAGGTTTACCGGTTCCCGCGGGCTCTGTGGTCAAGCGGCGTTGAGGCGCTCCACGCCCGGGCAGGGCAGCGCCCGCCGTCGCGCCGGCCCGGTGTAGCGCGGGCGCGTGTTGCCGCCAAGTCCATGCAACGCCAGTGGTTTTCGAAGTAGACCAGCGGCAGTGGCAAGCGCAGAATTGCCTCGCGACGGCGACGGCTGGTTTTCCTGACGCAGCCGCATGTCAACAAGGGAGCACCGTTGAGCGAAACGCAAATACTCAAGCGCCTGGAGACGCTGAACGCGATAGGTGCCGAGCTGTCGTCCGAACGCGACCTCGCCAGCCTGCTCGAGCGCATCCTTGAAGCGGCGCGCAATTTTGCCGGTGCCGATGGCGCGACGCTTTACCGCGTCAAGGGCGACAGCCTGGTCTTCGAGGTGCTGCGCAACGGTTCACTGGGCTACTTCATGGGCGGTGCGCATGGCGCGCCGATCAACTTTCCGCCACTGCCGCTGCACACCGCCGATGGCACCGGCAATCACGCCATGGTCGTGGCGCACTGTGCGTTGACCGGCGCCACGGTCAACATTGCCGATGCCTACTGTGCGGAGGGCTTTGATTTCTCGGGTACGCGTGATTTTGACCGCAAGACCGGGTACCACTCGCAGTCCTTCCTGACCGTGCCGATGAAGGACCAGAGCGGGTCGGTCATCGGCGTGCTGCAACTGATCAACGCGCAGGGGCCCGGCGGCCAGGTGCTGCCGTTCAGTCCGGCCGACCAGCAACTGGTGGAATCGCTGGCCTCGCAAGCGGCGATTGCCTTGAACAACCGGCAGCTCACCGCGCAGCTGGAGGCGCTGTTTGAATCGCTGATCACCTTGATCAATACCGCCATCGACGACAAGTCGCCATACACCGCCGGACATTGCGAGCGCGTGCCGGTGCTCACGATGATGCTCGCCGAGGCCGCTGCCGCAGTCGACAGCGGACCACTGGCCGGCTTCAGCATGTCGGACGCGGACCGCTATGAATTGAAAATTGCCGGCCTGCTGCATGACTGCGGCAAGATCACCACGCCGGCGCACGTGGTGGACAAGGCTACCAAGCTGGAAACATTGTTCGACCGCATCGCCCTGCTCGATACACGCTTTGAAGTGTTGCGCCGCGACGCCGAGATCGCACTGCTGAAGGGCGAGTTCGACGCCGCCACCTACCAGGCGCGGCTGGAGTTCATAGATCGAAGCCAGGAACTCGTGAGGCGCTCGAATACGGGCGGCGAATTCATGGACGATGCGCAGATCCGCCGCTTGCGCGAACTTGCCG
>JAYSXN010000230.1:0-4889 GCA_043717405.1 Gammaproteobacteria bacterium | reverse complement strand
GGTGTACAGGCTGCCATCGACGCATTCGATCACGTAGACGAACCAGGGCCGGCTGCTTTCCGCCGTCAACGTAGCGCAATCGCTATGCGCCGCCACTGTTCGCGCTCAGCCAGGCAGTCATCGCCGCCCATTGCGAACTCGCGGCAAACGAAGGGGCGTTGATCGTATATCGAGCAGCGCATCCGCTCGCGGTCGAGCGCGGCGCACCAGCCGTCATCGGCCTTGCCCATGATCTGCTGCCCGTCCTCGTCTTCGTCGATGAATTGCTCGGGCGGGTCATCGCCGGCGATCAGGATCACCTTGAGCTGGCAGCAGATGGCGGGACACCGGCTGCAGTGCACTGCTGCGGCTGCCTCGTTGGGTAACGGGAAATCAGGCATGCCCGTATTGTCCCACGTCCGGCGCGGCCAAAAAAAAGAGCACTGTCGCTGTACAGTGCTCCTTTCCATCACATTCCAGCCAAGGCCCCGAGGTTCAAAACTCCTGGGTAAAACGGATGCCAATGGTGCGCGGCTTGTTGGGAACGTAATAGACTTGGCCCGGCTGCGGGTCGGCGCCGGTATCCAGGCCCACCGCGCACACCGATTCGGCGCATTGCGTGAAGCGTGCCAGCTGCGCGCGCTTGTCGAAGGCATTTTTCACGAACAGGTCGAGCGACCAGTTGTTCTTCTTTACGCCAACTGCGAAGTCCACCGTTTCATAACCGGGCATATTGCCCACCAGGTTGTTCTGGTCGACGCGCAAGTCGCTGCGGCGCTTGCCCTCGTGGACAAGCGTTGCCTGCCAATAAGCTTCCATGCTGCCGATGTCAAAGGTGTAGCGCGCGTTGAGGTTGCCCTTGAACTTGGCGGTAACCGGCAATTGCGTCCCCTTCGGGGCCTCGGGACCGATGTGGTGCGTTTGCGGCACTTCGACGCCGGCCGGGCAGTCGGTGACTATGTCGCCGGTAACGGTGTCGAGCGCGCCGCAATAATCCGCCGACAGCTTGGCGTCGTAGAACGAAACGCTGCCGCTGAGCAACAGGTTGTAGGTCGCCGCCCAGTTGACCTGGGATTCGAAGCCGCGGATTTTCGCCTGCGCCGCGTTGCGGATGTCGGTCAGGCCGTTGAGGCCAAGCACGGCGAATTGGAAGTTTTTCCACTCCTCCTCGAAGATGGATCCGTTGAAGGTGAGCCGATTGTCCATCCAGCCGGTTTTCCAGCCGATCTCGTAGTTGGTGAGGTAGTCGGCCTTGTAGTTGGGCAGGATGCTTCGGCGCTGCACACCGCCTGGGCGGAATCCTTCCGACCAGGTAGCGTAGATCAGCTTGCGGTCGTCGAACTTGTAAGTGAGATTGGCGCGGCCAAGCTTGCCGCTCTCCTTGACTTCCTTGTCGAAAAACTTGCACGGCGCCCCGTTGAATTTCTGCCATTGTGACGAATCGTGGCCGTACAGCAGATCGCACTTCGCCTCTCCATAGGCCTTGATAACCCTCTCGGCGTCATCAGGGTTGTTTGGATCCGGTGTAGCCGAATAGCCGCGGGAAAACCCGAAGAAACCACCGAGCGTATTGTCGGCACGGAAATAACGGCCGCCCAGGGTGCCGGTGAGCTTGTCGGTGAAGTCGAAGGACATTTCCCCAAACACCGCTTCATCGCGGTCGCGGCGTTCCTGCTGGGTCAACCAGATGGTGTCTTCCCAGCCGGTGACGGACAGGGAACTGGCCAGGTTGTCCACCTTGTAGCGTTGTTCGATGCCGTGCTTCTGGTCCTGGGAAAACAAGCCCACGACAAAGCGGAAACGCTGGTCCTGCGGTGAGGCCAGGCGCAACTCATGGCTGCTCTTGCTGTACTTGTCCTTAGCCTGGATGTACTGCGCCGGATTGACCAGCTCGCCGTTATCGTCGTAGAAATACGCGCCATAGCCATACACTGTGTCATACCAGAACCCGTAATCGCTGTAATCCGACGCGGAATCCACATCACGCTTGAGGTTGGCGTAGGCGTAGGTGAGGTCGAAGTTGCCGATCTTGCCCTGCACGGTCAGTGCGGCCTGGTGCCAGCGGTCGTTGGAGGTTTCCGGGTAGTAATGCGTGACCGCCAGGTCGCCAATGGCCGGATCCACCGCGAAGCCGCCGCTGGTCTTCTCGTGCTGGCCCATGATCATCGGCGTGATCGTCCAGTTGTCGTTGAGGTCGATTTTCAGTGCGGCACGCGCACCGACGGTATCGACGCCGTTGTAGTTGTCGCGCGCCTGGTCGGTATTGGTGGCGGTAATGCCTGAGGAGGGGTAAGTGCGCGAGCCCAGCTTGTTGTCGATGAAGCCGGCGTCATGCTCATGCCAGCCGACCAGGCGCACGGCCGCGGCGGGCGACAAGGGAATGTTGACGAAGCCTTCCTCGACATTGCCCATGCCGCCGTGGTCCACGGAGTTAGCCTCAAGGCTGTAACCGGCGGCGTAACCGCTGGGGTCGGGCTTGTTGGTGATGATGCGCAGCGTGCCCGCTTCCGAGCTCGCGCCGTACAGCGTGCCCTGCGGTCCGGAGAGTGCCTCGATGCGCTGGATGTCGTACACGTGCAGGTCGAGCGGCCCCTGGATGGTGGTGATGGGTTGCTCGTCGAGGTACACGCCCACGCTCGGCAGCGAACCGGAGTGATTGCCGTCGCCGCCACTGGCGACGCCACGCATGTAGATCTGGCCGAAACCCGGCGAGATGGGCGTGATGGAAACGCTCGGCAGGAGTTTTGCGTAGTCGGCAAAATCATGCACATTCTGCTGCTGCAGTTGCTGGGTCCCGAGGACCTCGATGCTGATCGGAACCTTCTGCAGGTTTTCCGTGCGTTTCTGCGCGGTCACGGTCACTGCCTTCAGCGTTGCCGCCTTCCCCGACGGCGTGCTGGGCTGCGTGCTTGCCTGCGGCGTCGTACTGGTGGTGTCGGTTTGCGCGAACGCAACCGATCCCAGCGCGACATAGATAGCTGCGGTCAGCGGTACGCGTGCCAACGCGCGCATCGGCAAACTGCTTCGAACCCAGTGGCTGCTCATGGTTTTCCCCTTGTCATGTTGGTCGTCCTGGTGAATCTGCTTGCTGTCATGTAACTGGATAGTCGTCGAGTCTGGCCCCGAGCGCCAGTTTCAACGGGCCCAGCCAGGGCTCGTAGTGGCGCCAATGATCGATGCCCTCGCGATAGATGGGTTGGCGCACCTGTTCGGAGCTTGCGGTGCGCACGGGCCGCGCATTCTCGAAAAACCGCAGGCAGCCTGGCTCGAACGGCAGTCCGCAATAGTCCAGCAACCGGCGCACCTCGCCCTCGGTGTCCCCGACCATTGCCTCATAGATGACCCGGTGCATGCGCCCGGGCAGGGCCCGGTCGAAGTGCTCCATCAAGGCGACATAGTCGGCGTAATAGCGACCGATGTCGGCCAGGTCGTAGCTGAAGTTCTGGCCGCGCGCGAAGTGCTGCTTGAACGCGGAAAATCCGCAGGCCAGCGGATGGCGGCGGGCATCGATGATGCGCGCGTTCGGCAAAGCCACGTGGATCAGGGCAATGTGTGCGAAATTGTTCGGCATCTTGTCGATGAACATCGGCGCGTCGGTCTTGCGGTGGATACGCGTGCGCGCCAGGTAGCGCTCGCCCATCTCGCGCAACTCGTCGATCTCGCAGGCGGCCAGCACGTCCTGGTAACCGCCGTTCTTCGGGGCCTGGGACTGCCGACGCAAGCTGCGCGTCATCGCGATCACTTCCGGCAGTTCCATCGTGCCTTCCACTTGCGAATGGCTCGACAGGATCTGCTCGATCAGCGTCGAGCCCGCGCGTGGCAAACCAACGATGAAGATCGGATCGCGCGCAGCTACGCCTGCGCCGGCGCGCTGCGCGAAGAATTCCGGCGTGAACAATTCGATCGCGCGCGCAGTGCGCTTGCTGGTGTCGTCAGCACTGTAAATGACCGTGGCGCGGCGCTGGGCATTGCCCAGGCGATAGTGCTCGAAAGATTCCGCGTAGTCGCCGCGATCCTCGAGCGCCTTGCCCAGCGCAAATTCGAAATGATGGCGGTGCGGCGACTGCAGGTCGTCACGGCGCAGTTGCGCGCGCATCGCCTCGATGTCCGCGTCGTCGAAGCGGAAGGTCTTGAGGTTGGCCAGGCTCCAGGAGGCTTCGCCAAAACCAGGATCGAGGCGCAGGCTGGTGCGGTATGCGCTTACCGCGCGCTCGTGGTGCCCGGCTGTCTTCAGGGCATGGGCGTAACTGAGCCAGATTTTCGGATGGTGCGGGTATTCGCGAAGCAGTTCGCCATACAGCGCGATTGCCGGCTCGTAGTCACCGATGTGGCACAGGATGACGGCCTTGAGGTTGCGGTAACTCGGATTGCCCGGATCCTGGGCGAGCAGGAGTTCAACCTGCGCCAGTGCCTCGGCGGGTTTTTCCGCGCGGTTGAGCACCAATGCGTAATTCTGCCGCGCGGCATGGAAGCCCGGCGCGAGCTCGACGCAGCGGGCGAGCAGGTTGACGGCATCGTCGTCGCGGGCCAGGCGCGCGGCCACTTCAGCCAGCATGCGAATGGCTGTTACATCGGTCGGACTGTGCTTGAGTTGCGCGCGCAGCAGAGTCTCGGCCTCGGGGAGGCGACCTTCGGCCAATGCCGCCGCGGCGCGCAGCAATTCCGGATCGCGGCTGGAATAACGCACGTGGCTGGCGTAAGCGTGGTTTGCACCTTCGCTGTCACCAACGGCGCCGAGATGATCGGCCAAGGCAAGCCAGCCGCGGGGCAGGTCGGGCTTGAGTTCGAGCGCGCGACGCAGCGCCAGCACCGCCTCGCCGCCACGGCCGGCTCGACCCAACGCCATCCCGAGTTCCAGTTGCGCCATCGGCCAGTCCGGTTGGGCGAGGACCAGCGGCTCCAGTATGGCC
>JAYSXN010000229.1:0-14097 GCA_043717405.1 Gammaproteobacteria bacterium | reverse complement strand
CGCAGCGCTGGTGGAAGTTCCGCTGCGCGAGCAGGGCGGCACATGGCATCTGGACAGCGACGGCCTGCTGCGCGCCGTGTCCGGGAAGCGGGCACGCGTAGTTTTCGTCTGCTCACCGGCAAACCCGACCGGGCAGGCACTGGATCTGGTGCAGGCCGCTGCGCTTGCCACGGCGCTGCAGGGGCGCGCGGTGCTGGTGATCGACGAGGCCTATGCGGAGTTCAGCGCGCAGGCAAGCGCAACCGCACTGCTGGCCGCGCATCCAAATCTCGTGGTGCTGCGCACCCTGTCAAAGGCACATGCGCTGGCCGGTGCACGCGTCGGTGCGCTGCTTGCGGCCCCCGGATTGGTATCCATGCTCGGCAATCTTTCAGCGCCCTATCCGATCGCCGCGCCATCGGCCGCGGTCGCGCTGGCCGCGCTGGGCGACGATTGCCTGGCGCAGGCGGCGCGGCGATGTGCGCAGACAATGCAGGAGCGCGAACGCTTGCGCATCGCGCTGCTGGCGATCGCGGACATCCGCGCCGTATATCCTTCCGAAGGCAACTTCCTGCTGGTGCGTTGCCTTGAACCACAGCGCATCCTGGACGCGTTGTCCGCCGCGGGCATCGTCGTGCGCGATATGCGCGCTCTGCCGCAACTGGATGATGCCCTGCGCCTGTCGGTAGGCAGCGCGTCCGAGAACGAGCAGTTGCTTGCGGCGCTGCGGGTAGCGGGCGCATGACCTGCATCCTGTTCGTGGACCGCGACGGCGTGCTGATCGAGGAGCCGGACGACGAGCAGGTCGACGCCTACGAAAAGTTCCGCCTGGTGCGCGGCGTGGTACCAGCGCTGCTGGCGATACGCCAGGCCGGCTTCGAGCTGGTGATGGTGTCCAACCAGGATGGGTTGGGCAGTGCCGACTATCCCCGCGCAGCATTCGACGGCCCGCAAGCGTTGCTGCTGCAGATCCTGGCCTCGCAGGGCATCGAGTTCCGCGAAGTGCTCCTCGACACGCACTGGCCGCACGACAACTCGCCTGAACGCAAGCCCGGCATCGGCATGGTCCTGCATTATCTTCGCGACCGCAGTATCGACCTGGCGCGCAGCGCGATGGTCGGCGATCGCGAAACCGACATGCAGTTTGCCGGCAACCTCGGCGTGCGCGGTTTTCGCCTGAGCCCGGGGCACTATGACTGGGCGGAAATAGCGCATGCACTCACCGATGCGCCGCGCACGGCCAGCGTGACCCGCGCCACCAACGAAACCAGAGTCCAGGCAGCTGTGGACCTTGATCGCGCAGCCACCCCGGTGGTGCTTACCGGCCTGGGCTTCTTCGACCACATGCTCGAACAACTCGGCAAGCACGGCGCCTTTGCGTTGACCATCCGCTGCGCCGGCGACCTGCATATCGATGAGCACCACACGGTGGAAGACTGCGCGCTGGCGCTTGGCGCGGCACTGCGCGAGGCGCTCGGCGACAAGCGTGGCATTGCGCGCTACGGCTTCACGCTGCCGATGGATGAGGCGCTCGCGAGCGCAGCGCTGGATTTGTCAGGCCGGCCGGTGTTCGTCTTCGAAGGCAGCTTTCCGCGCGAGCGCGTCGGCGACCTAGCCACCGAACTGGTGCCGCATTTTTTCCGCTCCCTGTGCGAGACGGCCGGCATGAACCTGCACTTGCGTGTGCGCGGCGACAATGCGCACCACATGGTCGAGGCCTGCTTTAAAGTCGTGGCGCGCGCCTTGCGCCAGGCGATTGCGCGCGAAGGGCGCGAACTGCCCAGCACGAAGGGCGTGCTGTGAACGCTGTCCCGGTGCCACGCAGCACGGCGGACGCCGTGAGTGGCCTGCATGCGAGCGGCGCGACAGCCACGGCGCGCATGCCCGTACGCGTAGTCCTGCTCGATTCCGGCGGGGCCAATGTCGGCTCCGTGCAGGCGGCGTTTGCCCGCCTCGGACACGACGCTGCGGTGAGCAGCGACTGGGCGAGGATCCGCGCTGCTACGCATGTAGTCCTGCCCGGTGTGGGCGCGGCGGCAACGGCGATGCGGCGGCTGCGCGACAACGGGTTGGCCAGGCTGATCCCGACCCTGTCGCAGCCTCTGCTGGGCGTGTGCATCGGCATGCAGCTGCTGTTCGAACACTCGGCGGAAAACGACACCGAATGCCTCGGGCTATTGCCGGGCCCGGTGCAGGCACTGGCCCCCGCAACCGGAATGCGCCTGCCGCACATGGGCTGGAACCAGATCCAGGTGGCACTGCCGCATCCTCTTGTCGAGGGGCTCGGTGATGCCTGGATGTATTTCGTGCATGGTTTTGCCGCGCCGGTTTCGAGCGCGACCTTGGCCAGCTGCCATCACGGATCGACGTTTTCGGCAGTGGTTGCCGAGGGCCGCGTGATGGGCACGCAGTTTCATCCGGAACGCTCCGGCCTGGGCGGCGCGCGCCTGCTGCGCAATTTCCTGGCGCTGGACGCATGAGCCTTCCTGGAGGCAACCTTCAAGGAGCGGCTGATGAATTTCAGCTGCTGCCCGCCATTGACGTGCGCGCCGGTCGCGTCGTGCGCCTGAGCCAGGGCGATTACACGCGCCAGACCACCTACGACGACTTGCCACTTGCCGTCGCGCAGCGCTACGCCGAAGCCGGCGCATCATGGCTGCACCTGGTCGACCTCGATGCCGCGCGCACTGGCCGCTATGGTTTGCAGCCACTGCTGCGTACGTTGGCCGCGGAGTTGCCCGGCTTGCGCGTGCAGACCGGCGGGGGTATCCGCGAAGAACGCGATGTGCAGGACTTGCTCGACTCCGGCGCCGCGCGAGTCGTGGTTGGCACCGTGGCGGTGCGCGAACCGCAGCGGGTTGTCGAATGGCTGGCGCGCTTTGGCGCTGAACATTTGACACTCGCGCTCGATGCCCGGCAAGACGCCAGCAGTGGGTGTTGGCGCCTGGCCAGTCACGGCTGGACGCAGTCGTCCGGGCAGACGCTAGATGCAACGTTGCAGATTTTTGCCGACGTCGGTGCCCGCCACCTGCTATGCACCGACATTACGCGCGACGGCATGCTCGGCGGATTCAACATCGAGCTGTATCGCCATCTGTCGGCGAGCTTCCCGGGTCTGTGCATCCAGGCCTCCGGTGGCGTGCGCGACCTGGCCGACATCGCCGCGGCGCGGGCTGCGGGCGCCAGCGCCGCCGTGCTCGGACGCAGCCTGCTGGAAAAACGCTACACGCTGGAAGCGGCACTCGCATGTTGAGCCGACGCATCATCCCGTGCCTGGACGTGCGCGACGGACTGGTCGTGAAGGGGCTGCGTTTCCGGGACCATACCGTGGTTGGCGGCATCGAGGAGCTCGCACTGCGTTACCGACACGAGGGCGCCGACGAGCTGGTTTTCTACGACATCACCGCCAGCCCGCAAGGCCGCTGCGTGGACAGTGGCTGGATACGCCGGGTGTCGCAACTGCTCGACATTCCTTTCTGCGTAGCCGGCGGCGTGCGCAGCGTGGCGCAGGCGGGCGCGTTGCTTGCGGCGGGCGCCGACAAGATATCGGTGAATTCGCCAGCGCTGGAGCGGCCGGGATTGATCGATGAACTGGCTGCGGCATTCGGCAGCCAGTGCGTGGTCATCGGCGTCGACAGCCTGCGCGATACCGATGGCGAGTGGCGCGTGCGCCAGTACAGCGGCGATGTCGCCAGCACGCGCGCACTGGCGCGGCGCACGCTGGATTGGGTGGCCGAGGCGCAGCAGCGCGGCGCGGGCGAGGTGGTGTTGAACTGCATGGGCTCGGACGGTGCCCGGGATGGCTATGACATTGAACAGTTGGGCCAGGTACGTGAAATCTGTTCGGTGCCGCTGGTGTCTTCGGGCGGCGCCGGTTGCGCGCAGGACTTCATCGACGTATTTGAAGGAGCCGATGTCGACGCCGCGCTTGCCGCAAGCGTGTTCCACAGCGGGCAGTTGTCCATCGCTGGGTTGAAGTCACAATTGTCGGCAGCCGGCGTGCGGGTGCGAGTGTCGTGACGCAGCATGTGCTTGCGCCCAAATGGCCCGCGGACGGTGGACTGTTGCCGGCCATCGTGCAGGATGCGTTGAGCCACCGGGTGCTGATGCTGGGCTACATGAACGCCGAGGCCCTGGCGGCCACGCTAGCATCCGGACGCGTCACTTTCTTCAGCCGCAGCCGGCAGCGCCTCTGGACGAAAGGCGAGAGCAGCGGCAATTTCCTCAACCTGGTGTCGGTGGCTTGTGACTGCGATCAGGACTCTCTGCTCGTGCAAGCGCTCCCGCAAGGGCCGACTTGTCACCTGCAACGCGCAAGCTGTTTCGCGGATGCGCCAGGCGACGCCCTGCAAGCGCTGGATGCACGAGTGGAGGCGCGTGCACGGGAACGTCCGTCCGGCAGCTACACCACGAACCTGTTCGACTCAGGGCTGCGCCGCATCGCGCAAAAGGTAGGCGAGGAAGGCGTCGAGGTGGCGCTGGCGGCGCTGGCGCAGAGTGACGACGAATTGCTGGGCGAAGCGGCAGACCTGGTCTTCCACCTGATCGTGTTGCTGCGCGCACGCGGGCTCGCGTTCGCCGACGCCGTCGCGGTGCTGCGACAGCGGGCTGGCTAGCCGCCCACAGAGTACATATCTCTTCATTCGAATGAATGTGTTGACAAACACGAACGGGCTGTTATCGTGGGCTCACATACCCATCCAGATCGGCCGAGGGAAACAAGCCCTTAGACGCCGAAGCAACCCGTGCCGCGCGAGCGAGGACGAAGGTGCTAACTCTTGCGGGGACTCCGGTCCCCGATAGATGGGGCCGCTGCATCGGCCACGGCCGACGCGCCGACTCTGGCTATCGCTTCAACGCAAGCGCCTCGATGGGTCCACTCGCCAAGAGGAGCCATCGATGAGCGTCGCCAACCTGCCAGATCCTTCATCCCACCGCACCCGGGCCGCAGTTTTTGGCGTGGCCGCCAACGCTTCCGTGCACGCGCCATCAGCAGAAGGCAGTACTGCCGACGGCCCGGCCAACAGCCACGAGGGTCGCCTGCGGACGACGCTGGATTTCCGGCACGCCGGTCGGCACGAGGTCGACATTGCCTACGAATGCACGGGCCCGGCGCATGCGCCTTTGCTGGTGGTCTGCGGCGGCATCTCGGCGCACCGGCATGTTGCCGCGCACGCGGGCAACCAGGGCGCCGGCTGGTGGGACGCGCAAGTGGGCCCCACGCGCGCCATCGACACCGGCGCATTGCGCGTGCTGGCCATCGACTGGGTCGGCGCCGACGGCCGCTTCGATCATCCGATCGATTGCGCCGACCAGGCCGATGCCATTGCGGCGGTACTGCAATTCCTGGGCATCGGCAAAGTTGCCGCGCTGCTCGGCGCTTCCTACGGCGCGATGGTAGGCCTGCACTTTGCCGCGCGCCACGGCCACCTGCTCGGCCACCTCATCGCAATCAGCGGCGCGCATCGGGCACATGCCTTCGCCAGCGCGTCGCGCGCGCTGCAACGCAATATCGTGCGCAGCGCCAGCGGCGGCCTCGACAATGCGCTGTCGCTGGCACGCCAGCTGGCGATGCTCGGCTACCGCACGCCGGAGGAGTTCGCCGAGCGCTTCAGCGAACGTCCGCGCATCCTGGACGGCCGCGTGCTTTGTGCAGCGGACGCCTACCTGAACCATTGCGGTGAGCGCTTTGCCCGCGGTGCTTCCGCCACTGCCTATCTACGGCTATCGGAATCGGTCGACCTGCATGCCATAGAGCCGGCGACGGTGCGGGTGCCTACGACGCTGGTCGCCGTGGCCGAGGATCGTGTCGTGCCTTCCGCCGACATCCATGCGCTGGCTGCGGGCCTGGGTGCTCGCAGGATCATCCACCACGTGTCCTCGCGCTGTGGTCATGACGCCTTCCTGGCCGATCCGGCGCTGATCGAGCGCATCCTGCGCGACGCACTTGCCGACGCATTAGCCGACGCGCACACCGATGCGCAGAACGATGCGCACAACCACGCCGGAGCTTCCCGCCATGGCCATTGACCCACGGCTAGCTACTTGTGCGGTGCGCGCCGGCATCGACAGCGACAGCGCCTTTGGTGCGGTGACGCCGCCGGTGGTGCTGTCGAGCAATTTCAGTTTCGCCGGCTTCGAGCGCAAGCGCGTTTACGACTACACGCGCAGCGGCAATCCTACCCGCGACCTCCTGGGCGGCGCATTGGCCGAGCTTGAGGGCGGCGCCGGCGGCATCGTTACCGCGACCGGCATGGCCGCGATCACGCTGGTGCTGAACGCATTGCTGAAACCGGGCGAGCGCATCGTGGTGCCCCACGATTGTTACGGTGGCAGCTGGCGGCTGTTCAATGCGCTGGCGGGCAAGGGCGCATTCGAGGTCGCTGCCGCCGACCTCAGCGACCCATGCGCGGTAGCCGAGGCCTTGCGCATACCCACTCGCCTGCTGTGGATAGAAACACCATCCAATCCGCTGCTGCGCATCACCGACCTGCGCAGCGTCATCGCTGCTGCGCACGCCGCCGGCGCGCTGGTGGTGGTGGACAACACCTTCCTGTCGCCGTTGCTGCAGAGGCCGATCGTTTTCGGCGCCGACGTGGTGCTGCATTCCACGACGAAGTACATCAACGGCCACAGCGACGTGGTCGGTGGCGCAGTGATCACGCGCGACCAGGCCGTGCACGAGCAACTGGCCTACTGGGCCAACGCGCTGGGCCTGGCTGGCTCGCCCTTCGACAGCTTCCTGACCTTGCGCGGCCTGCGCACCCTGGATGCGCGCCTGCGCGTGCATCAGGAAAACGCTGGCGCACTGGCTGACTGGCTGCAACAGCAGCCGGGCGTTGCGCACGTGCATTATCCAGGGCTGGCAACGCACCCCGGCCATGTGCTGGCTGCGAGCCAGCAGCAAGGTTTCGGCGCCATGGTCAGCATCGAACTGGCTGCCGCGACGCACGCCGCGCGCGACGCGGTGCGGGTCTTCGTCGAAGGCTTGCGTTGCTTCACGCTCGCCGAGTCACTCGGCGGAGTCGAGAGCCTCATCGCGCATCCGGCATCGATGACCCACGCCTCCATGCCCGCCGACGTGCGCGAGACCGCGGGCATTGGCGAGGGATTGCTGCGCCTGTCGGTGGGCATCGAATCCTTGCGCGACCTGCAGGCGGACCTGGCCGAAGGCTTTGCACGCGTGGACGCGCTGCAGGCACCGAGCCGCGTGTGTCGGCTGGCACGGGCGTGAACGTGCGCGTGGCACGCACGCTGCAGCGCGCGCCGTTCGCGCAGCCGGCGCCTGCGCGTATTGCACTGCTCGGCACCGGTACCGTCGGCCGCGCCGTGCTGGAGCGTGTCCAGGCCAACAGCAGCATCGCGGCGAGAGTGCGCCTGGTGCACGTGGCTAATTCCAGGCATTGCCTGCGCCAGGGTTCTGCGTGCGGACGCTGGCTTGCAGCCGATGACACGCATGCACGCGCCAACTTCGATACGGCCATCGCTCGACTGGGTGAAGGCGAGGCCCGCTTCATCATCGACGCGACCGCCAGCGACGCAGTGGCGGCGCAGCATGGCGCGTGGCTCGCACAGGGCATCAACGTGATCACTGCCAACAAACTCGGGCAGGGCGCGGGCCGGCAGCGCTGGCAGTCGATCATCGACGGCGCCGCGCTCGGCAACAGTAGCTACGGCGATTCGGCCACGGTCGGCGCTGGCCTGCCGGTACTGCGTTCAGTGCGCTCGCTGATCGACGGCGGCGACCGCATCCACGCCATCGCCGGCGCACTGTCGGGTTCGATGGCCTGGCTGTTCGACCAGTTCGACGGCCTGCGGCCTTTTTCCGGATTCGTGCGCGCCGCGCGCGACGCCGGCTACACCGAACCGGACCCACGCGAAGATCTCTCCGGCGAAGACGTCAGGCGCAAGCTGCTGATCCTGGCGCGCTGCGCGGGCACGGCGCTGGAGCCGGCCGACGTGCATGTGGACTCGTTGCTGCCGCTACGGCTGCAAGGTGCTTGCCTGGCCCAAGCCGAGGCCGGTTTGGCGCTACTCGACGCGCCTTTGCGCGAGCGTTACGCCCACGCCTACCGTCGCGGCGAGAAGCTGCGCTTCATCGCGCGTTTCGACGCCGCGCATACCGACCGCAACCGCGGCGCCAACGCGAGCGCCCGCGTAGGACTGGAAGCGCTGCCTCCGGAACATCCGCTTGCCGGCGGTGCGGGAACCGACAACCGTGTCGCGATATGGTCGGACCGGTATTGCGCGCAGCCGCTGGTAATCCAGGGACCGGGCGCAGGAGCAGGCGTGACCGCGGCGGCATTGCTGGACGATGTCCTGTGTGTCTACGGGTCGACTGCCCACCGGCGCAACGCGTGAGGCCATCGCGAGAACCTGACTAGCCCGGGTTGGTTTCCACTGCAAGGCGATACATCGTCACGCGGTTACCGCCCGCAGCCTTGCTGCTGTACAGCGCCTTGTCCGCATTCGCCAACATTGCAGGGCGCGCGCAGGTGTCGCTGGTCGCGATTCCGAAGCTCAGCGTGCTATCCATGCCAAGGCCGGAGGCGGCACGGGCGAAGGCCACGCGGATTTTTTCCGCGGTCGCCAGCAAGGCTGCGGGCGATGCATGCGTGGTGACCATGGCAAATTCATCGCCGCCAAGACGCGCCACCATGTCCGCACTGGTGGCAACTTCCAACAGTGTCCTGCCGATCAATTGCAGGATGGCATCTCCGGCCAGGTGCCCGTGGCTGTCGTTGACCGTTTTGAATTTATCGGCGTCGATCAGGATGAGGCCGATGGGATAGTTGCGTCGGGCTGATCGCGCCAACTCGTTTTCCCAACCGGCGATGAAAGCCCTCCGGTTTGGAAGGCCGGTCAAGACATCGACATGGGCCAGCCGTTCCATGTGCACGGACGTGCTGGCGTGGTGCTCGGCCATGGAGCGCGCCGCCCGGGCATCTGCCTGCGCTTCGTCGGCACGCTGGATGGCCTCGACTCGTGCCAGTTCAACCGTCAGCATGTGCCGGATCGCTTTGGCTATCAATTCCATCGCGTGCAGCTGGCCCGGATCGAGCTCCACGACCTCCCTGCTGGCGCCGCATACGGTGCCGATAAGGACATCCTCGGCAATGATCGGCACGGCGAAAAAACTGTTCATGCCCAGCGCGACGGCTCCCGGCGTCACCGGCACGTCTGAACCGAGCGCGCAGCTGTGGCTCCTTCCGGACAGGAAAACCGATCGGCACATGGAGTCCTTCCAATCGACGCGACTGCCCTCTTGCAGCTGCAAGGCCCCGGTGTTCAGACTGAACAGGATCTCCTGGCTCTGGTCAGACAAGTCGATCGCGGTCAGGAAGCTCGTCTCCATGCCGCAGATGTGCTGCACGAGATTCAGCAAAGGCCTCGCGACCTCTTCGAGCCCGCTGCCGTGGCTCAGGCCTGTCCTGGGTTTCATTTCGTGCATCTCCGTCAGCAGCTCCATCGAAGGCGCGACTGGGGTCAGCTTACCCCACGCGCGCTACCGGCAAGTGGCCACTTGATTTAGATCAGGGAATGCCTCCCGGTTAAGGCGCAGGCTGATGCTCATGACTGCCATTCCTGCTGTTGATGCCGACCTGCTGCGCCGCTATGACAAGCCCGGGCCACGCTATACCTCCTATCCCACTGCACCACGCTTCGCCGCCGGCTTTGGCGATGCGCAGTTTCGCGCCGAGGCGCGGCAGAGCAACGAAGATCCGATTCCGCGCTCGCTGTCGCTGTATGCGCATGTGCCGTTCTGCTTCAGTCCATGCTTTTATTGCGGCTGCAATCGCATCATTACCCGGGACACCCGCCGGGGCGCGGTTTACCTGTCGCGACTGGTCCGGGAAATCGCGCTGGTCGCCCCGTTGTTCGACCGCGATCGCGAAGTAGTGCAACTGCACCTGGGTGGCGGCACGCCGAACTTCCTGGCCGCAGGGCAGCTTGGCGAGCTGATGGAAACCTTCAACCGGCACTTCCACTTCGCACCGGAGAAACGCCGCGATTTTTCCATCGAGCTCGATCCACGCACGGTGGGTGCTGGCGACATCGAGGCGCTGGCGTTCATGGGCTTCAACCGCGCCAGCCTCGGTGTGCAGGATTTCGATCCGGCGGTGCAACAGGCGGTGAACCGCATCCAGTCGGTGGAGGAAACGCTCACCGTTATCAATGACTGCCGTCGCCACGGGTTTCGGTCGGTGAACGTCGACCTGATCTACGGCCTGCCAGCGCAGACGCCGGAAGGCTTCGGTCGGACTCTGGACACCGTGATCCAGGCGCGCCCGGACCGGCTCGCCATCTATGGCTACGCGCACATGCCACAACTGTTCAAAGCGCAAAACCGGATTCACGAGGCCCTGCTGCCGAGCCCGGAAAACAAACTGGCGCTGCTGCAACTGGCGATCGAGCAGCTCACCGTCGCCGGCTACCGCTATATCGGCATGGACCATTTCGCACTGCCCGGGGACGCGCTGGCGCTGGCGCAGGAAAACGGCAGCTTGCATCGCAACTTCATGGGCTACACCACCCATGCCGACACCGATCTGGTCGGCGTGGGCGTCAGTTCGATCAGCCACGTCGGCGACAGCTACAGCCAGAACCCACGCGAGCTTCCCGCCTGGGAAGCAGCCATCGATGCCGGCCGGCTGCCCACCTGGCGCGGCATGCACCTGGACGCCGACGATGTGTTGCGCGCCGATCTCATCCAGCAGCTGATGTGCAATGGCGCCATTGACGTACCGGCGCTGGAGGAACGCCACGGCATCGATTTCATCACTTATTTTTCCGCCGAAATGCAGCGCTTGCCGCCGCTGGTCCGCGATAGGCTGGTGACCATCGAGCCAAACGCCATCCGCGCCACCTCGCGCGGCCGCCTGCTGCTGCGTATCATTGCCGCATGCTTCGATCGCTACCTGCACGAGGCACCGGCGGAATCGGTGCGCTATTCCAAGGTCATCTGAGCACAGCCCGATGACGGGCCCGACGTTGCGCGTGCGCAAGGACAGCGCAACGCCCATTGCCGACGACGGCACGGCCCTGCGCTTCTGCAGCACGTGCGCTTTCTCGGACGCCTGCCTGTCGCAGGGCTTCGACAAATCGGCGTTGGGCGAATTGCATGTGCTGGTCGAGCACATCGGTCCGATCCATGAGGGCGAGCATATCTTCCGCGAAGGCGATGCCTTCACCGCCATCGCCGCGGTCCGTGCCGGCATGGTCAAGACTTACGTGATCGATCCGGGCGGGCAGGAACAGGTGCTGGGTTTCTTCCTGCCTGGCGAGGTGATCGGGCTCAACGCGATCCACCAGGACCACTACCCGTGCAATGCCGTGGCGCTGGACACGGTGATGCTGTGCCGGTTTTCATTTCCGAAGATGGCCTTGCTCGCCACGCGCATGCCGGGACTGCAGACGCAATTGTTCCGGCTGTTGTCACAGGACATCGGCAAGGCCGCGCTGCTGGCTGGTGACTATTCCGCCGACCAGCGCATGGCGGCGTTCCTCGTGGCGCTGTCGCGACGTTACGCACGGCGCGGGTTTTCGGACACGCGCTTCCACCTGACCATGTCGCGCACCGACATTGCCAACTACCTGCGGCTTGCCCCTGAAACCGTCAGCCGCGTGTTCCGACGTTTCCAGGATGAGGGTCTGGTGCTGGTGGAGCGACGTGAGCTGGAGATCCGCGATGCCCAGCGGCTGCACGCGCTGGCGCGTCCGGTGTTGCGCGACTAGGCCCGTATCGCGTGCTGCCCAGGCCCTCAGCCGCTACAGCCACCGCAACACACTGAGGGCAACACGACCACTTGCGACAGCGAAGTCTGACAGCCCGCTCGCCCCAACAGGTTGACGAGCTCCTGCGAGGAGAGCGCAGTGTTGACGCGCCATGTTTGCGCGGCCCCGTCCAGCTCGCCCACCGCCGCGGGATCTTCGGATTCAAGCAACGCGCCGAGCTGTCCGGCGTCGGGAACGGGAAGACTGAGTAGTACGCGAAATTCCATGACATTGCCTCAGGTGGGAGGGCGCAAGTTTCGCTCGTCCCAAGTCGAACGTCCTTGACGCCGGTCAAGTGCCGGGACGTTCGGGCGTGAACACGGCGCCTGCGCCGTCTTGACCTGGATCAAGGCCGCCAACACGCAACCGGCAGATCATGCGCTCGAACCGATTCCACGGACGCTTGCCATGAACCAAACAAAAAAACTCTGGATAGGGCTGATCGCCCTGCTGCTTGCTTCATTCTCGCTACTGCTGTGGATGGGCGGGGAAATCCATCGACAATCCCCACCCATGCCGGAGCGTGTAGTTACGGCGGCCGGCCAGGTGCTGTACACCCGCGCCGACATCGAGACCGGCCGACAGGTCTGGCAAAGTTTTGGCGGCCAGCAACTCGGCTCGATCTGGGGACATGGCGCGCTCGTGGCGCCGGACTGGAGCGCGGACTGGCTGCATCGTGAAACGACCACCTGGATGGCCCTGCGCGCCTCGCACGACTTTGGCCGCAGCTATGACACGCTCACCGATGGTGATCGCGCCAAGTTGCAGGCCGAGCTGAAACCGGATATCCGCCGCAACACCTACGACGCGGCCACCGGCACGCTGACGGTAAGCGACGAGCGCGCGCAGGCGATTTCGCAGGTGGCAGCGCACTACCAGAGTTTGTTTTCCAACGACCCGGCCACCGATGCGCTGCGCGATACCTATGCGATGCGCAACAACACCGTCGACAGCGACGAGCATCGTCGCCAACTTACCGGTTTCTTCTTCTGGACTTCATGGGCGGCCGCGACCGAACGCCCGGGCGCGACGGTGACCTACACCAACAACTGGCCGTACGAACCATTGATCGGCAACACGCCCAGTCCCAGCACCTTCATGTGGACGGTATTCAGCGTGCTGTTCATGATCGCCGGCATCGGACTTCTGGGCTGGCATTACGCCGCTTACCACGGCAAGCATCCGGCACCGATACCGCCCCGGGAAGATCCCCTGCTCGGCCTGGTGCCGACACCGTCGATGAAGGCGACGCAAAAATATTTCTGGCTGGTGATCGCCTTGTTCCTCGTGCAGATCCTGCTCGGCGCCACCACCGCGCACTTCCAGGTGGAAGGCCGCAATGTCTACGGATTTGCCCTGGCCGACGTGCTGCCGTATGCGCTCACGCGCAGCTGGCACACGCAGCTGGCGGTGTTGTGGATCGCCACTGCCTGGCTCGGCACCGGCTTGTACATCGCGCCGGCGATTTCCGGTCATGAGCCGAAGTTCCAGCGGCTCGGCGTGAATTTCCTGTTCGGCTGCCTGGTGCTGATCGTGGTCGGTGCCTTCACCGGACAATGGTTCGCGGTGATGCAGAAACTCGGCTTGGCGCACAACTTCTGGTTCGGTCACCAGGGTTGGGAATACGTCGACATCGGCCGCTTCTGGCAGTTGTTCCTGTTCGTCGGCTTGATGCTGTGGCTGGTGCTGATGGGCCGTTCGCTGTGGCCGGCACTGCGCCGGCGCGACGAGATGTCCTCGATCGTCGGCCTGCTGTTTCTTTCAACGGTTGCCATCGGCCTGTTCTACGGCGCTGGGCTGATGTGGGGCGAGCATACGTCGCTGTCGATGGTCGAGTACTGGCGCTGGTGGGTCGTGCACCTGTGGGTGGAAGGTTTCTTCGAAGTGTTCGCGGTTGCGGTGATGAGCTTCCTGTTCGTCAAGCTGGGCCTGGTGAACGGGCGCAGCGCCACTGCGAACGTATTATTCGCCACCATCGTATTCATGGCTGGCGGCGTACTCGGCACCTTCCATCACCTGTACTTCGCCGGCACCACCACCGCGGTGATTGCCTTGGGCGCGAGCTTCTCGGCGCTGGAAGTCGTGCCGCTGGCCTTCATCGGCATGGAGGCCTACGAGAACTGGTCGCACAGCCAGGCCACGCCGTGGATGGCGCGCTACCGCTGGCCGATCATCTTTTTCATCGCGGTGGCTTTCTGGAACCTGGTTGGTGCCGGCCTGTTCGGCTTCCTGATCAACACGCCGCTGGCGCTGTACTACATGCAGGGCTTGAACCTGACCGCACTGCACTGCACGGCCACACCCTGCTGTTCGGCGTCTACGCCATGCTAGGCCTGGGCCTGG
>JAYSXN010000228.1:0-1594 GCA_043717405.1 Gammaproteobacteria bacterium | reverse complement strand
CGCCCGGGCATGAAATCGTCTACGTGCCCTGCCATCGCAGCCACATGGATTACCTGCTGCTCAGCTACCTGCTGTATCAGCACGGCATCGTGCCGCCGCACATTGCTGCCGGCGATAACCTGAACCTGCCGATCATCGGCCAGGTACTGCGCCGCGGCGGTGCCTTCTTCCTGCGTCGCAGCATCCGCGGCAACGCCCTGTATGCCGCGGTGTTTGCCGAATACGTCGCGCAGCTGGTCGGCGAAGGTTTCTCGCTGGAATATTTCATCGAAGGCGGGCGCTCGCGCACCGGCCGGCTGATGGCGCCGAAGGGCGGCATGATCGCGATGACCGTGCGCGCCTTCCTGCGCGCGCCGCGGCGACCGGTAGTGTTCCAGCCGGTGTACATCGGCTACGAAAAACTGATCGAGGGCAAGAGCTATCTCGATGAACTCACCGGCCAGCCCAAGCAGAAGGAAACCATCTGGGCGCTGATGCGCGGCGTCATGGAAGTGCTGCGCTCGCACTACGGCAAGGTCACGGTGAATTTTGGCGAACCGGTGCACATGGACGCGGTGCTCGCCGCGCGTGATCCCGACTGGCGCGCGCAGATGGATGCGGAAAAACCGACCTGGTTCAGCGATGTCGTCGATGAGCTGGCGCAGCGCATCCAGGTCAACATCAATGGCGCCGCCGACGTCAATCCGATCAACCTGCTGGCGCTTGCGCTGCTGTCGACGCCCAAGCACGCCATGTCGGAGAGCGACCTGCTGGCGCAGCTGGCGCTGTCCAAGCGCCTGCTGGCCGCGCTCCCGTATTCCGATCGCGTTACAGTCACGACGATGTCGCCGCCGGAGATCATCGCCTACGGCGAGAAGATCAGCGTGCTCACGCGGCGCACGCATCCGCTCGGCGACGTGGTCAGCGTCGAGGGTGAAACCGCGGTGCTGCAGACCTACTTCCGCAACAACGTGCTGCACCTGTTCAGCGCCGCCGCCTGGGTCGCGCTTTGCTTCCAGAACAACCGGCGTTTGTCACGCGCCGGATTGCTGCGCCTGGGCCGCACCATCTACCCCTTCGTCCAGCAAGAGTTGTTCCTGGGCTGGAGCGACGACGAATTCGTGGCCCGACTGGATGCCACCATCGATCTGTTCATGGCCGAGGGCTTGCTGCATTCGGTAAATGATGAAGACGGCGGCGTGCTGTCGCGCGGGCCCGGCCAGACCGACGAGGTGTTCCGTTTGCGCGCCATTGCGCACAGCCTGCAACAGGCATTCGAGCGCTACTTCATCGCCATCACCACGCTGGTCAAGAACGGCCCGGGCACGCTGTCGGCCGGCGAGCTGGAAACGCTGTGTCACCTGGCGGCGCAGCGGCTGTCGCTGCTGTACGCGCCGGCAGCTCCGGAGTTTTTCGACAAATCACTTTTCCGCGGTTTCATCGGGAAATTGCGCGAGCTGAAAATGGTCTGGCTCAATGCCGAAGGCAAGCTCGACTTCGACGACCGGCTCAACACCTGGGAAAAAGACGCCAAGCTGGTGCTCAGCCGCGAGCTGCGCCACACCATCACCAAAATTTCCCCGGAAGCGGTACACAAGGCCGCAGCCGCTGCGTC
>JAYSXN010000227.1:0-4898 GCA_043717405.1 Gammaproteobacteria bacterium | reverse complement strand
CTGGTTTCCATCAAGGGCCCACTCACTACACCGGTTGGCGGCGGTATCCGCTCCTTGAATGTCGCCTTGCGGCAGATGCTCGACTTATACGTGTGTCTGCGGCCAGTGCGCTGGTTCAAGGGCGTGCCCTCGCCGGTGAAAGCGCCGGAGAAGGTCAACATGACCATCTTCCGCGAGAACACCGAAGACATCTACGCCGGCATCGAGTGGGCCGGTGGCAGCGTCGAGGCGCAGAAGGTGCTCGACTTCGTGCAGGCCGAATTCCCGCAGTCCTTCGACAAGATCCGCTTCGGCACCGCGGAGAAAAATGCCGCGTGGCAAAAGGCGCTGGAAGGCATCGGCGCGCCGCATCGCGAGATGCCGGTGATGGTCGGCATCGGATTCAAGCCAGTGTCCTACCTTGGCACCGAACGCCTGGTGCACAGCGCGATCGGTTATGCGATCGCGCACAAATCCAAGTCGGTGACCCTGGTGCACAAGGGCAACATCATGAAGTTCAGCGAAGGTGGCTTCCGTGACTGGGGCTACCAGGTCGCCAAGGATTTCTACGGCGCGGTGGAACTCGACGGCGGGCCGTGGATGGTCATTCCCGACGGCAAGCCCGGCGCCGGGCTGATCATCAAGGACGTCATCGCCGATGCCTTCCTGCAGCAGATTTTGCTGCGGCCGGGTGAGTACGACGTGGTCGCCACGCTCAACCTCAACGGCGACTACCTGTCCGACGCACTGGCCGCGCAGGTCGGCGGTATCGGCATCGCGCCTGGCGCCAACATCAATTACGTCACCGGACACGCGGTGTTTGAAGCCACGCACGGTACTGCGCCGAAGTATGCAGGACTCGATAAGGTCAATCCGGGTTCGGTGATCCTGTCGGGCGAAATGATGTTGCGCTACATGGGCTGGCATGAAGCCGCCGATGCCATCATCGCGTCCATGGATGCAGCCATTGCCTCGCGCCGCGTGACGTATGATTTCGCGCGCTTGATGGAAGGCGCCACCGAGGTCAAGTGTTCTGAATTCGCCGATGGGATGATCGCCAACATGTGAAGCGCGTTGTCTGGCGCAGAAAATAAAAAGCCCGCCTCGGCGGGCTTTTTATTACTTGGAGACCGGATCGTGCGCTGCTTGCGGCCAGGTGATCGGGTACTGCGGACCGCAATGACGTCAGCTTGCGCATTCCACGCGATCCCGCCCGGCGCTTTTTGCGCGATACAAGGCCTCGTCGGCACGATTGATCACCTGGGCAATGGTCTCGCCCGGATGGAACTCGGCAATGCCTGCGGAAAAAGTAATGGGGAGGGAACCGGCGCTGGTGTCGAAGGGCAGGGAATCGATGGCCTTGCGCAAACGCAGCATGCACGCCAGCGCGTTGGCCTGCTGCGCGTACGGAAGCAGCAAGAGGAATTCCTCGCCGCCGTAGCGGCCGAAGGTGTTGTCCACCTCGCCGCGCCCGATCACGTCCATGCGCCGCATCTGCTGGCGGATGCGGTCGGAAAACGCCCGCAGCACCTCGTCGCCGACACCGTGGCCGTGCATATCGTTGATGCGCTTGAAATGATCCAGGTCCAGGATGCACAACGAAAATGGCTCGCGGTAGCGCTGCGAGCGTTCCTGCTGCTGCTCCAGCGTCTCCATCAGATGGCGCCGGTTGTGCAAGCCGGTGAGTTCATCGCGGCTGGCCAACTCCTGCAGCCGCGCCAGCGCGCCGGCTAGCGCGGTCTTCTTGTGCGCCAGCCGCGCGCGCAGGCCGCTGATGTAGCTGCCGAGGAAGGACATCCACAGCAGCACCACCACCAGGATCATCAAGTGCAGCAATTCCAGCCTGAGATCGGCACTGCCGGCCGCGTGCCCGCGGTACTTGACCGCCAGCATCACCCCATAACCACAGGTAGCCGCCACGGTGAGCAGCAGATACTGGCGCGTGCCGAGGCTGAACACACCGAAGAAAAATGAAGTGAAAAACAGCATGAGCACCAACGCCATCGCCGCGGGCTCGACGTAATACCCGGTCACCAGTGCGAACAGCCCGGCGATGCAGATTTGCGGCAGCAGCAGACTGGGGTCGGCCAGTTCCTGCGTACGGCCGGAGCGGATCGCGACGAAGAAGACGACATTTGCCAACAGCGCCAGGCCCAGCAGCAAGGCCACGCCAGACGCGCCAAAGCGCAACCAGCCGTGCGCAAGGCTGTACAGCAGCGGCACCAGGAACATCAGGTAAGACAACAGGCCCATCAGCTGCCGGCGCAGGCGCGTGGCCAGCGCGGGCGAATCGGCGGGAATCAACTTGAACGACATGGGCACCGGGCAGCGATTGTCGCTGGCAATAGCCCGAGCCTACTCCTCGGCCCGTGCCGGCAAATGAACGGGCCTAGCGCGAGCCCTGCTGTACGTGCAGCTTGGTGTCTGCGGGATCCGGATCGTTGATCGGCTCGCGCTTGTGCTCCCCGGGCGGGACAGGCTCGATCGGCGCCGGGTCCTCGTCCTCCTCGCCGGGAAGCTGCGCGGCAACCTGGCTGGCCTCATTGCCGGCGGCGTCAGGGTTGGGCTGGTTGCGTGCGCTTGAAACAGCGGGACGCGGCTCCTCGTAGCCCGAGCCCTTTGGCTGGCCGGGCTCGGCGGTGGTGCTGGCGTGATCGTCGACGGGGGCGGCCATGGCGTGCTCCTTAAAAAGCAATGTCGGCAGCGTGACGTGCCTCGCGCCAATGCCGGCTTAATGCGGCGCATTGGCTGCCGTAGCATGGCGGCATGGACCCGACACCCCGTTTGGCGGACTGCAAAGACGGCGATGCCGACACGCAAGCCGAGGCCTGCGCGCGCGTGATCGGCGCCGGCTTTGCCGACTACAACCGGCGCTTCTCCACGATCACCGCGCGCGCGCGCGGGCACTTTGAGCGCCGCGACTGGCCAGCGGCGCGCATCGACGCGGTGGCGCGCATCGAGCTGTACGACCAATGTATTGGCGAAACGACGCTGGCCTTGCAGGTACGGTTGCTCGACAGGCCGCAGGACCGGCAACTGTGGTCGGCGGTGCGCGGCCATTACGCGCGCTTGATCGCGCCCCTGCTCGACCAGGAATTGTACAAGACCTTCTTCAACACGCTGACTCGACGCTTTTTCAAGACGCGTGGCGTCGCCGCGGACATCGAGTTCGTCGCGCTGGACATCGAGCCGACGGATCGCATCACCCATCCGGTGGCGCGACACAGCTATGCGGTTTCGGGCCGGCTGGCCGCGACCCTCGAGCGTGCGCTCGCCGACTATCGTTTCGACGTCGCCTACATCGATGCCGCCGCGGACGCCGCGGCGATGGCCGCCAGCCTGCGCGCACGGCTGGGCAGCGAAGGCGACTCCGGCGTGCTGGCCGTGGAGTTGCTTGACACCGTCTTCTACCGCGAACGTCGTGCTTACCTGGTTGGCCGCGTTTTCGGCCGCGATTCCTATGTGCCCTGCGTGATTGCACTGGTCAACGAAGGCGCCGGCCTGCGCGTGGATGCGGTGCTCACTACGCGTCAGCATGTGGCGGTGCTGTTCGGTTACACGCACAGTTATTTCCATGCCGACCTTGCCACTGTCGGCGACGCCGTGGTGTTCCTGCGCACGCTGCTGCCAGGCAAGCCGGTGGCCGAAATCTACACCGTGCTCGGTCGTGCCAAGCAGGGCAAGACCGAGCGCTACCGGCATTTCTTCAGCCACCTCGCCGCGCATCCTCAACAGCGGCTGCAACACGCCGATGGCGAGCGTGGCATGGTCATGGCGGTGTTCACGCTGCCGTCCTATCCGCTGGTGTTCAAGCTGATCCGCGACCGCTTCGCGTACCCGAAGGACATGGCCCGCGAAGCGGTCCGCGGCAAGTACCAGCTGGTGTTCAAGCATGATCGCGTTGGTCGGCTCATCGATGCCCAGGAATACCGGCACCTGCGTTTTCCGCGTGCCCAGTTCACCGATGTGCTGCTGGACGAATTGCTGGCCGAGTGCCGGGAATCGGTCAGTGCCGATGGCGATGACATCGTCGTGCACCATTGCTACATCGAGCGTCGCCTGCGCCCGCTCAACCTGTTCGTGAAGGAGGTGTCGGAAGACGCTGCGCTCGCCGCCATCCTCGACTACGGCCAGGCGATCAAGGACCTGGCGCGCAGCAATATTTTTCCCGGCGACCTGTTGCTGAAAAACTTCGGAGCCACCCGGCACGGCCGCGCGATTTTCTATGACTACGACGAGCTGTGCCTGGTCAGTGATTGCCGCTTCCGCCATTTGCCCGAGCCGCGCAACGACGAGGAGGAGATGCATCATGGCGCCTGGTATTACGTCGCCGACAATGATGTCTTCCCGGAACAGTTCCCGCGCTTCCTGGGCATGAGCGATGCACAGCGCGCGGCCCTGTTGCGCGTGCACGGGGAGATATTCGAGGTGACCTGGTGGCAACAGTTGCAGGCGCGCAATCGCCTCGGCGGCTTCGACGATGTGCCGCCCTACCCGGACAGCCAGCGCCTGTCGCGACAGGCGCCGTGCTAGCCTGCCGGCATACCCACGGAGTACCCAAAGATGCGCCTGATGCTGACCACTGCCGCCCTGTCCATTGCGCTACTTTCGGCCGGGTCAGCCGCCGCGGCGGATCCGCCCGGCGGCCCCGTGCTGCCACCGCCGGCGATGAGCGCGGCGGTCGTCGCCGGCGCTACCGATGCCAACGTGTCTTCGCTCGACCGCGTGTTGACCGGTGACTGGCGCAGCGACGCCAACAAGCTGCGTGACCGCTATCGCCATCCCGCCGCCACGCTGTCCTTCATCGGCGTCACGCCAGACCAGACCGTCATTGAAATCTGGCCGAGTGGCGGCTGGTATGCGGAAATCCTCGCACCCTTGCTGCGCGACCACGGCAGCTACATCGCGGCCATCCCGGC
>JAYSXN010000226.1:0-4909 GCA_043717405.1 Gammaproteobacteria bacterium | reverse complement strand
GGTCGTTGGCGCAATCGCCACGCTGATCGTGATGAATGCGCTGCACCGCGGTACGCCTTATCCCAACGCCGTCATGGCCGTGATGGGCCAGCAGATGCATGCGATGGACAGCAGCATCAAGCAAAGCCGATGCGCCTCCACTGACCTGACTCCCCGATTGCAGACGTTGCGCTTCGTGGCCAATGACATCGAACCGGCATTCGTCGACCTGCAATCGGACGCCCAGTTCGGCCGCTACGCCAGCGACCTGCGCTCGGCTGCCGATGCGGGACTGATGACGCCGCCAGCCAATTGCGCCGCAGCCTCGGCAGCATTTGCGAAACTGGACAAGGCTTGCGACAGCTGCCACCGGGACTACAAGGACTGAGGTGGCTCCCCGCAATTGGATTGAGCAGCGGCATGCTCGCCATCCGGCGCAAAACCAATTGACTGCAGGTTGAACGAAAAAGCCCGCTTCGGCGGGCTTTTTTCTTATGGCCTGGGCGATGTCCTATGCTTGGGCTCATGGACATTCAAATCATCTGGTACCTGCTGGCCGCGCTGCTGATCGTTGTCGGGCTTGCCGGTACGGTGCTGCCCGCCCTGCCTGGGCTACCGCTCATGTTCGCCGGCATGCTGCTGGCCGCGTGGGCTGGGCATTTCCAGCAGATCAGCGGCTGGACCGTGGGCCTGCTGGCCGTGTTGACCGTGCTCTCGCTGGTTATTGAATTTGGCGCAACGGCGCTTGGCGCAAAGCGTGTCGGCGCAAGCAAACTTGCCATCGTGGGCGCCGCGGTCGGCACGCTCGGCGGCATTTTCTTCAGCATCCCGGGGTTGATCCTGGGGCCTTTCATCGGTGCCATGGCGGGTGAGTTGTTGCATGGCCGGGAATGGCGCCACGCCTCGCGGATCGGCTTCGGCACCTGGGTCGGCCTCGCTGTCGGCACCGGCCTGAAGCTCGCGCTTGCCTTCGCAATGCTCGGCGTCTTTGCATTGGCATTGCTGGTCAAGTAAGGCTGCGCCGGTCGGCCGCGCTCAACTCTGCAACTGTCGCAAGGTCACCGTCGGTGGAGCGCTCAGCACGCGGCGCGTGGCCAACATTCCCGCGACCGTCGCGGCAACGATACCCACGGCGGTACTGGTAAGCACCAGTCGCCAATCCGGCGTCCAGGACAGGTCGAATACCTCCTTCGCGATCACGCCCGCCAGCACGGTCGCCGCGATCGCCGCCGTCAAACCAGTCAGCAATCCAATCACCGCGAACTCCGATGCCTGCGCCAGCAGCAACTGACGGCGACTGCCGCCGAGCACGCGCATAACTGCGCCCTCGAGCAGGCGCTCGTCCTGCGAAGCGCTCACCGATGCCATCAAGACCAGGATGCCGGCCGCCAGCGAAAAGTAAAATACTGCTTCCACAACTGCCGACACCTGGTCTGCGGTCTTGCGCACCTGCGCCATCACCGCGTCGATGTCCACGACCGACAGATTCGGAAATTGCGCGACCAGTGTGTTGGTGAATCGGGAACCATTTGAAGGAGCGTGCACCGCGCCAACATAGCTCGCAGGGAACCCTTGCAGCGAGTGCGGGGAAGCGAGCACGAAAAAGTTCGGCTTGAAACTTTCCCAGTCCACCTTGCGCAGGCTGGTGACCCTGGCGACGTAGCGTTGGCCGGCAATGTCGAAGGCGACGCGATCGCCCAGCTTCCAGCCCAGCGTCTGGGCAAAGTCCTCCTCGACCGACACCTCGGGCGCGGAAGTTCCAGCTGGCGTCCAGAACTTGCCGGCAGTTATGACATTGTCACTGCGCAAAGTAATTGTGGACGACAGGTTGAATTCGCGTTCGGCAAGCCTGCGGGCACGGTCGCCTTCATCACCGGACTGTCCGAAGTCGGCGCCAGTCACCGGCTTGCCGTTGAGTTCGACCAGCCGGCCGCGGACCAACGGGTACAAAGTCGGCCTCGCAATACCGGCAGCGACAATCGTGTCGATGAGCGGTTGCACCTGTTCCGGTTGCACGTTTATGAGGAACCGATTCGGTGCATCGGCAGGCAGCTGCTGCTGCCAGCGCGTCACCAGGTCGGTGCGGACGAATGTCAGAAGCAGGAGCACCATCAAGCCCAGGCCCAGCGATGCGATTTGCGCAACGCTGGCGGCGGGCCTGCGGCTGACGTTGGCGAGGCCGTAACGCCACGGGCCCTGCAAACGCGAGCGCAGCCTGCGCACCAGCACGATCAGCCCGAAGCCGAGTCCGCCCAACACCGCAAGCGTTGCGACGATACCCAGCAGCATTGCCGAACCCAGCGCCGCCGAGCCCGCCTTCCACCACAGCAGCAGTCCCAATCCGCCCAGGCCAAGCGCGGCGGCAGCTACTGCACTCGGCTCTGCCATCTCCAGGTCATGGCGCAAGACGCGCAAGGCCGGCACGCGGCGCAGCGCCAGCACTGGCGGGATTCCGAAAGCCAGGAGCACGGTCAGCCCGACGGCGATGCCTTCGAGCATCGGCCGCAGCGATGCCGGTGGCAGGGTTACGCCCAGGGCGACGGCCAACCTGCCCGCGACCGCCGCCTGCAGCGCAAACGCCAACAGCACGCCGGCCATGCTTGCGAGGAAACCAAGGATCAGCAACTCACCCACGTGGATCCCCACCAGGGTTCGCTGGCTGGCACCAAGACAGCGCATTACTGCACTTCCGGCCAAGTGACGGGCACTGTGGCGACGCGCCGCCATCGCCACCGCCACCGCAGCCAGCACCACCGAGATAAGCGCCGCCAGCCCGAGGAAACGACCCGCCCGGTCGAGTGCCGAGCGCACCTCGGGGCGTGCATCGGCCGCCGTCTCCAGCCGCTGGCCGCGCTGCAATGACGCCTTCACACTTGCGCTGAAGCGCTCCACCGCAGCGGGCTCGCCGGCGACGATCAAGCGATAGGTAATGCGGCTGCCCGGTTGTTCCAGTTTGGTCGCCGGCAAGTCCTGCAAATTGATAAAAAGTTTTGGTCCCGTGCTGAAGACATCAAGGGCCGCTTCCGGTTCGGCGGTGACCAACGCAGCCAGGCGCAAATGCGTGCTGCCCACGTTCACGCTGTCACCGATGGATGCGCCGAGCGCTTGTGCACCCGCGCGCGACATCCACGCCGAGCCAGGCGCGGGCACGTCGTGGGTGACGATGCCCTGCGCGTCACCGTGCGTGCTGACACTCAGTTCCCCACGCAACGGGAAACCTGGCGCCACGGCGCGTATCTCGCCCAGCTTGAGCGCATCGCCAACGCCGACCATGCTGGCAAAGGACCGCGACTCGGTGTGCCGCAGTCCTGGAACAGTCGCCAGGCTGCGCAAGCCTGGACCGATGGGCTGATCGGCACGCAGTACGGCATCACCGCCTAGCAGGCGGTTGGCCTCCAGCACCAGCGCCCGGTTGGCCCGGTCGGTAATGAAACCCACCGCCGTCACCGACATCACCGCGAGCACGAGCGCCGCGATCAGAATGCGCACCTCGCCTGCGGCCAGGTCGCGCCGCATCTGTCGCCAGGCGAGCCGCCAGGTCTTCATCCGCCGGCCAGCCGGCCCGAAACCAGCCGCAGCACGCGAGTGCAACGTGCCGCAAGTCGTTCGTCATGCGTCACGAGCACCAGGGTCGTGCGCGATTGCGCGTTCATCTCGAACAGCAACTCGATCACCGACCTGCCGGTTTCGGTGTCCAGGTTGCCGGTTGGTTCATCGGCAAACAGCAACGATGGCCCGGTCACGAAAGCGCGCGCCAGCGCGACTCGCTGCTGCTCGCCTCCGGACAGTTGGCGGGGATAGTGCTGCAGCCTCTCGGCCAGGCCGACACGTTCAAGGATCTGCCGCGCCGGAGCCAGCACCTCACGGTCGCCGCGCAGTTCCAGGGGCAGCATCACGTTTTCCAGAGCGGTGAGCGCAGGCAACAACTGGAAACTCTGGAAGACGAAGCCGACCTTCTCGCCGCGGATTTTTGCCCGGCCATCCTCGTCAAGCGTGGACAGCACCGTCCCATCCAGCGTGACCGAACCCTCGCTGGGCGTGTCCAGGCCTGCCAGCAGCGACAGCAGCGTGCTCTTGCCCGACCCTGAAGCACCGACCACCGCCACCGCCTCGCCGGTGGCAATGGTGAAACTCACCGCCTCAAGGATGGTCAGTTCATGGTCGGGCAGCCGCACGCGCTTGCCCAGGTTGTCGGCCACCAGGCATCCGAGCGCGCTGGTTGAATCTGCCACCGGCGGCACAATTGAATCGATCATCTGTCCAGGAACCCACGGAATGAAACCACTATATGGAGCATGGCGGGCCGCGCTTCAACGGGGCGCGACGATTGCAGTCGTGCTGATTTGCGCAACCGCGGGTGGCAGGGCAGCGGCGGCTCCGCCAGCGACTGCGCAAAAAACCGTGCTGGTGATGGGCGACTCCCTGTCCGCCGGTTACGGACTGGCAACCGGCCAAGGCTGGGTGACGCTGCTTGCCCGCCGGATCCAGGCCTCGCGCCCCGGCTGGCGCGTGGTCAATGCCAGCATCAGCGGCGAAACCACGGCCGGAGGGGCGTCGCGTATAAGCGCCGAAGTCACGCGCACGCGGCCAAGCGTGGTGGTCATCGAACTCGGGGCCAACGATGGACTGCGCGGCCTGCCCCTGGCACAGACGCGTGCCAACCTCGAAAAAATGATCCGCACTGCGCAATCAACGGGCGCGCGGGTCCTGCTGGTGGGCATGCGCATGCCGCCAAATTTCGGCATCACCTACACGCAGGCTTTCGCCGGCAATTACCGGCAGCTCGCCCGGCAATACCACACGGCCCTGCTGCCGTTTTTCCTGGAGCCGATAATGAGCGAGCGCAATGCTTTCCAGGACGACAACCTGCATCCGACCGCCGCTGTTCAGCCGAAGCTGCGGGATCATGTGTGGACCGGCCTTGCGCCTT